>CAMLET010000413.1 GCA_946479125.1 uncultured Flavobacteriales bacterium | reverse complement strand
CCAATTCGTTTCCAATTTGGTTAGCAACAGCTCTTAATTCTTCGATATTGATGTTTCCGTTTTCGTCACAACCTGTTACAACCACTTCCATTCCTGCCATAACTGCAGAAGCTGGATTGGTTCCGTGTGCCGATGATGGAATAATCATTTTTGTACGTTGCTTGTCGCCACGACTTTCATGATAAGCCTTAATTACCATCAAACCTGCGTATTCTCCTTGCGCTCCGGAGTTTGGTTGTAAAGACATTGCTGCAAATCCTGTTGATTCACACAAATCTTGTTCCAACTGACGGAACATTGCGTGGTAACCTGCAGCTTGTGCAACTGGTGCAAATGGGTGCATGTTCGCAAACTGAGGATTTGTAATTGGAATCAATTCTGAAGCTGCATTCAACTTCATTGTACAAGATCCCAATGGAATCATTGAGTGTACCAACGAAAGATCTTTGTTCTCCAAACGCTTCAGGTAACGCATCATTTTTGATTCTGAATGATGACTATTAAACGTTGCGTGTGTGAAAACACCGTCAGTTCTTAAGTTGAAATCTGATATCGACACTTTTCGGTTATCGAGCGGAGTCGAGATACCGAAAATATTTAAGATCGTTGCCACATCTTCTGAAGTGTGAGGCTCACCAAAGCTAATTGTCAATTCACTTTCGTTGATAATACGGAAGTTCATTTCTTTTGCTTCTGCTGCAGCTTTAATTTTAGCCGTATCTACTCCGCTTACCCAAACTGTATCGAAGAAAGAATCAGAAACCACCTGAATTCCTGCTGCTTTTAATCCTGCCGCAGTTGAAGTTGCCAAACCGTTTACGTGCTCAGCAATTGCTTTCATTCCTGTCGGACCATGATATACAGCGTACATAGAAGCCATTACAGCTAATAATGCTTGTGCAGTACAAATATTTGAAGTCGCTTTATCGCGTTTGATATGCTGCTCGCGTGTTTGCAAAGCCATACGTAAAGCCATATTATCATCTGCATCTTTAGAAACACCAATGATACGACCTGGCATGTTACGTTTGTATTCGTCTTTTGCGGCGAAGAATGCAGCGTGTGGTCCACCGTAACCCATTGGAACTCCAAAACGTTGTGAAGAACCGAAAACTACATCGGCACCTAACGAACCTGGAGACTTCAATAGAACCAAAGAAAGAATATCAGCTGCAACAGCAACTTTCAATCCTTCGTTTTTGGAGATAAATCCACCCAAGTCAATAATATGTCCGTTTGCATCTGGGTATTGAACGATAGCACCAAAGTAAGTTCCATCATTAGTGAAAGTAGTTTCGTCACCTTCTACCAATTCAATGCCTAAATTCAATGCTCTTCCAAGTACGATCTCTTTCGTTTGAGGAAAGGCATTTTTCGAGATGAAGAATTTGTTTACTCCGTCTTTTACTTCCTGACGAGAACGTGAGTTCCAGAATAAAATCATTGCTTCTGAAGCTGCAGTCCCCTCATCCAATAAAGAAGCATTCGCAATTTCCATTCCTGATAATTCCAACACCATTGTCTGGAAATTCAACAACGCCTCTAAACGACCTTGAGAAATTTCAGCCTGGTAAGGAGTGTAAGCTGTATACCATCCCGGATTCTCTAATACGTTACGTAAGATCACAGAAGGAACAATAGTTTCATTGTAACCTAAACCAATAAACGATTTGAAAACCTTGTTTTGCTTTCCAAGCGCAGTGATGTGCTGTAAATATTCTTGCTCTGTTAAAGCATTATCGATCTTAAGCTCTCCGGCCAGACGAATATGAGAAGGGATTGTTTTATCAATTAATTCCTGAACCGATTTTACGCCAATTGCAGAAAGCATTTCTGATTTTTCTGTAGCGTTAGGTCCAATGTGACGGGATGAAAATAAGCTCATGTTTTTTCCTCAAATTATGTAGGTACTGTTTTCCTGTAAAATAGGATGTGCAAATATACTGTCTAATTGAAAAATACACAAGCTACTTAAACAGGTGAAATTGTAATGTTAACTGTTTTTTAATTTTTTGTGCTAAATCGCAGATCACATAGTGATATGATTGGTTTTTTGCCCTTAATTCAGACATCACCTGAACACAGAAACCGCACTTTACAAATACCTTGCGTCAATACCTTTTGCTTGAAATTCTTTAGCCAAAGTTTGTTCTCTGTCGTAAAGTAAAATCACCTGCTTCAAATTCGGCAAGAGCTTTATGTCTTCGGTGGAGGTAATATTGAATTCATCACCTTCTCCATCCCAAAATGGAATAATTTGATGGTAAGTCGTATGGTAGTTTTGGTCTGGTATCTCCACTTGAGCTAACAATTCGTCAGGAATATCTAAGTCTTTGAAATATTTCTTTGTTCCTGCAACGGCTTTACTCGGATGCTTTGCGCGATCAATTTTCGCCCACTTTTCTTGCCCAACAAACTCCTTTAAATTGAAAACAGGAAGCAACAGTTTCTTGCGATACATGAGTTGCTCTATGACGGCCAATTTGAAATTGAAGTCTTTGAATTTTGGCATCTCGGACCTATTTTTTCTCGCAAGTTTCCTTACGGCGCATCAGTTCTTTACCGCTCATATCCTTAAAGTCCTTACAAGCTTTTGTCTGTTTCTTACGAAGCGCTTTCAATTCCTTCACTGATTTTTCTGTTGGTGAACCTTGCAAGATTTCATGTGTTTTCTTGTTCAGGTCGTCACCAACTTTAATACAGTCACATAATTTATCTTCAGCTTCTGAGCAAGAGAAAAGCACTGCCGTAAGGGCAAATACAAAAATGGATTTCTTCATGGCTCAAAGATAGGCGTAATTGAGTTCCGATAATTATCGGAATGAAAATGTAGAATTGAAAAGAAAGTGATCCTATTGAACATTTAAACATTCCAATGACGAAAAAAAAGGAACGATTACTAGAGTTGGTAGTTGTAGAAATGTAGCTTTGTTATACTAAGACAATATCATGCAGACAAAACTTCCCAAAGTTGGAACTACCATATTCTCTACCATGTCGAAAATGGCAATGGATCACAATGCGATTAACCTTTCGCAGGGCTTTCCCAATTTTCCGGTAGATGAGAAATTAGTGCAGTTACTCGAAAAAAACAGCAAAGATGAGGTTCATCAATACGCTCCAATGGCAGGATTACCTGTTTTATTAGACGGAATTGCTGAGATGATTCATCGTGTTTATAAGCGGGAAGTGAACCCGGGAACCGAAATGTTGGTTACGGCTGGTGCAACTCAGGGAATTTATACTGCAATTCAGGCCTTGGTTCATCCGGGCGAAGAAGTGGTGATCATTGATCCGGCTTACGATTGTTACGATCCTGCAGTTGCTTTGGCTGGCGGAAAATGTATTCATCTGGCTATGCGTCCAGATTTCACTATCGACTGGCATGAGGTGAGAGAAACGATTAACAATAAGACCAGAATTCTGATCATTAACA
>CAMLET010000412.1 GCA_946479125.1 uncultured Flavobacteriales bacterium | reverse complement strand
CGGCACTTTTCGTCTATGCGCTGAATAGCAACTTCAAGCGATTGGAATTTCATTTCCTTTTCCACCCATTCGTCTGTTTCATGAGTTTCCAGTTCAATTTTTTGTTCCTTCGCGTGTTTACGAGTTTCAGCGTACCACAAAAATTTGCAGGTTTGCTTTATGTAATGAATAGGTTCTACCGTGAATTGGAAATCGGGAGTTTCTTTTCGTCGCAGATAAATGATTATGGCTTCCTGAAAAAGGTCTTCTGCTGTAACAGCGTCGCAACCCAGGGATTTGAGCAAGCCCTTCACTTCTCGAAAATGCTTGTAAAGCTGATCGATCTCGCGTTTTAAAGCTGCTTCAGATGCTGATTGTTTCATCAATTTTTTTCAGGTAGTGCGAATATGATGGAAAGGTAAACAGTATGGGCGAAAAATGTTTCGCACTTACTGTTTATTTTAAAATCTCGTTAATCGTCAAGGCCACCAAAATCGTATTAAAAATGAAAGATATCAGCGAATGAACCAAGGTCAATCTTCGTAAACCTTTGGTTTTTATGGTGACATCTGAAACCTGAAATGTCATACCAATTGTATAGGAATAATAGGCGAAATCGAGGTAATCCGGATGTTCTTCTTCGGGGAAGTCTAATCCTTTAGCGTGTTTGCTGTATTTCTGGTTCAAATCGCCATAATACAAATGTGCATAGCGGAATGTAAACGAAAGGTGAACGATGAACCAGGAAAGTGCTACTGATGCTATGAAAAGTAAGCTATTCGGAAGATGTGGAATTGCTGAATTTTCGTCATTCCACACGATCACAGCAAAAAGTGAAATGGAACAACAAGCCACCATTATAGCGAATTGAAACCAAACACCGAGGTCTTCATCTTTTGCGTGCATTTTTATCTGTGTCGATTGTATGCGAAGCATAGTTATAATTCCCTGAATAAGGTAAGTTATTCCGAAAACGATCCAACCCAATTCAAAGCAATTTCCGTTGCCCAATTTCAATTTGGAGCAAATCACAAAAGTGATGATTGCCAGTATCAGACTAATACAAAACCGAATTAACGCTATGTGTTTATATTTCACTTGAATCCTTTTTTAAGCTGTACGAACATTTTTCGGCAGAGTTACTTGAAATCCAGAATAAAAGCAGAAATTTGCAAGCTGAACTTTTTTGCAAGTTTGTCGTATGAACATGCACCCGAATAATAATATCAATGGATAACCCACAAGAAGAACAAGTACAAAGCGAAGATATTCAAACGCCTGCTACAGAAACAACCGAAACACTTAAAAAACCAAGAAGCAGATTTAAGAAATGGCTCCGTCGTGGTTATTTTACTGCAGTTCACTTATTAGCACTTTTTGCATTGGCATTAATTGGCGTTGCAGTTGCGGCAAAAATGAAATGGACAAATGACGCCGGAAATGAGGATTTGAATAGTCGTTATTTTGATAAAATGGCGAATAAATACAATCAGGGATTTGAAACTGATAGTCTTTCTTTCGCGAAACATGAACGTCAGATGTATCAAAACGTTGGGCTTTTAGCGAAGTATTATCCTCAGAATGCAAAGATCATTTTGCAGGCGTACGAGAATACAGGAGATATTACCATTGCGCTTCGCATGCTGGATGCGGCCAATCTGAGAATGAAAAGTCACAAGGGTTATCAGCGTGAATTAAGAAAAATTGAAGCACAGGCAAAAGAAGCTTCGGTTTCTATTTATCCATGGGCGAACTATAAGGAATGGAAGGAATTCTGTCAGGTGGTTCGTGCAGATAGTGCGGCTATCGATTCCGTTTCCAGAATCACAGGAGTGGAATCAAGAATGATTGTGATGTGTTTGGTAGGAGAGCAAATTCGAATGTTTAACTCTTCCCGCGAACAATTTAAGAAGTATGTGATTCCATATAGTCGTTTGATCATGACCACTAACCGAGGTTATGGTGTAACAGGAATTTTGCAAAACACTGCATTGAAAATTGAAGCGAATGTTTACGATAAGAAGAGTCCATTCTACGCCGGAGATTATTTTCAGCAATGTTTGAACCTCAAAGATTCATTCCCGGAACTCGTCGTTGATACTATTGAAGCGCATAAGCATCATACTATTCAACGATTGATGAAAGGTGGTGATCACTTCTATTCATATTTGTATACGGCATTTTTCTTACGTCAATTCCAGGCACATTGGGAAAAAGCTGGACTTTCATTGGCGTACCGACCGGAGATCTTAGGAACCTTATATAATCTAGGTTTCCAAAAGAGTAAACCGAAGAAGAATCCTGCTGTCGGTGGTTCTAGTTTTAAAGTAGGAGATAAGCAATATACTTTTGGTGGACTCTGTTACGAATTCTATTACAGTGGCGAACTCATGGATATTTTTCCGCTGACGAGTAAGCCATTTGTTCCGGTAAAGGAATTACAACGAACAATAAAATTCCCGGAGCCTGAGGAAGAAGAGGAAATTGTTCCGGTTCCAGTGGTTGCGGGATAAAACAAAAAAGTAGGGACAGGTCGCGACCTGTCCCTACTTTATATATATCGTTTAGTTCAATTAAAACTCTGCGTTCTGTGGTGTTCTTGGGAAAGGAATTACGTCGCGGATGTTGCTCATTCCTGTAACAAACATCACCATGCGTTCAAACCCTAATCCGAAACCAGCATGTGGAACAGAACCAAATTTTCTTGTATCCATGTACCACCACAAATCTTCTTCTTCAATGTGGAAAGCGGCACATTTCTCTTTTAGAATATCCAAACGTTCTTCACGCTGAGATCCTCCAACCATTTCACCGATTCCCGGGAACAAAATGTCCATTGCAGCAACCGTTTCTTTTCCTGGTTCAGAATGATCGTTTCTACGCATGTAGAATGCTTTGAATGAAGCCGGGTAATCTGTAATAATTACCGGACGCTTGTATTCCTTTTCTACTAAGTAACGCTCGTGCTCCGACTGTAAGTCAGTTCCCCATTCAACATCATACTGGAATTTCTTCTTTTTGTAATGATTTGAATTCATCAAAACGTTAATCGCTTCCGTATAAGTAATGCGTTGGAAATCGTTTTGTGTCACGAACTGCAAACGTTCAATCAATCCCAATTCGTTACGCTCGTTTTGCGGTTTTTGTGTTTGTTCCTGTGCATCTCTGTCGTTCAGGAATTTCAAATCATCCGCGCAATTCGTCATCACATACTGACAAATGTATTTCAGCATTTCTTCAGCCAAATCCATGTTGTCGTTAAGATCGTTGAAAGCAACTTCCGGTTCGATCATCCAGAATTCAGCTAAGTGACGTGAAGTATTTGAATTCTCAGCACGGAAAGTTGGTCCGAAAGTATAAACCGCTCCTAAAGCAAGAGCTGCCAATTCACCTTCCAACTGACCAGAAACCGTTAAGTTCACAGCTTTCCCAAAGAAATCTTCTTTGTAGTTTACACTTCC
>CAMLET010000411.1 GCA_946479125.1 uncultured Flavobacteriales bacterium | reverse complement strand
AATTGGTTCAGAAAGTGTTGCACTCAAATAAACCGTTTGATCCATTCCTTCAAGGTCGGAAACAAAATAGGTAACATCTTTCAAGTCGATGGTACTTGAATCAATTTGCCCGTCGAAAGTAACTTTAGAGTTGAACTTATCGAAATCATCAAATGACTTTAAGCGAAGGTTGAAACGATTGGCGTAAATGGATGTTTTTGCCGTTTGAATTGTAATCTTGCTTAGGAGAATTCCCTTCTTAGGGTGAATAACTGCGTTCAAACTTAAGTTGCGAAGATCCAATCCACATTGTTCTTTCGCGCTTAAACCAGCTAATGTTACACCAAGAACTCCATCTTCAGTTGACGAAAAATCGCTGGCAGTTAAATTAAAATGTGTGAAATGAAGGTGATCGTAATCAATTCCATACGGTGATTTCGGTTTGCGATTATCATCGTAAGATAGATTGACATTTTTCAGCTTGATGGCTTTGATATCAAGCGCAGTTGGTTTCGAATTCGGATTTTTAGGTTTTCCGTCGTCAAAATAGTCGGCGATAAAATCAAAATTGAAGTCACCTGTTTTTTTGTCTCTGTTAATACCTATTCGACCATCTTCAATACTAGCTTCACGCAGTACGATTGGATCTCCCAAACTTCCGATTCGAACATCAATAACTGAGATCGAAGCCAAAGTATCTTTTTTCAAATCTTCGATGTAAACATCCTTGAGCTGCACACGATTGATGAAAGTGATATCCACCTTGCCAATTCGGATTTCGGTATTCAATTCGCTGGAAAGATAATCTGTAGCTAAACTTCCTAAGTAAGTTTGAACTGCACTTGTGCGAATTAAAAAAGCGAGAAAAATCACAAATACAAGTAGCCATTCGAATGTGATTCCAATGGTACGACCTATAAATTTGAGTAACTTCGCCATATCTTAATAGACAAAAATAACAAAGTTGATGCAAAAAGATATCGTTATACTCGGAATTGAGTCATCTTGCGACGATACTTCGGCTGCAATTCTGAAGAACTTCCACATTCTTTCCAATGTTACGGCCAACCAAAGTGTGCACGAAAAGTACGGTGGCGTTGTCCCAGAGCTTGCTTCACGTGCCCATCAACAAAACATTGTTCCCGTCGTTTCTCAAGCGTTAAAAGAAGCCAAAATAGATTTGGAAGACATTGATGCAATCGCTTTTACACGAGGTCCGGGACTAATGGGTTCTCTTGTAGTTGGTTGTTCGTTCGCAAAAGCGCTTTCATTGGCAAGTAATAAACCCTTGTTGGATGTCAACCATATGCATGCTCATATTCTGGCACATTTTATAGACGAAGGAACACCGCAACCCGAATTTCCATTCATCTGTTTAACGGTTTCAGGCGGACACACACAACTCGTAAAAGTTTCCTCTGCAACAGAATTGGAAATCCTAGGAACAACCATCGACGATGCTGCCGGAGAGGCTTTTGATAAAATTGCAAAGACCCTTGGTTTACCTTATCCTGGCGGACCTTTGGTCGATAAACTAGCGCAAACAGGAAATCCGGAAGCATTTCAATTCGCTGAACCTCGAGTGGACGGATTTAACTTTAGTTTTAGCGGATTAAAAACTTCTGTTTTATATCGTTTACAGAAGGAACAGAAAGCGAATCCTGATTTTATCAAAAATAATCTGGACGACTTGTGTGCTTCCGTTCAGCATACCATTTTAAACATCTTGTTCAAGCAATTAAAGCGCGTTCTTCAGGAAACAGGAATCAAGCACGTTGCCATTGCAGGAGGAGTTTCGGCAAATTCAGGTTTAAGAAACAGACTTAAGGAATTTGCGAAAACAGAGCACATTGAGGTTTATATCCCGAAGTTCGAATATTGCACAGATAACGCAGCTATGATTGCTGTTGCAGGACGCTTTTTATACGACCAAGGCATTTTTGCTGACCAAAGTGTGAGCGCTCAAGCCCGAATGAATTTCACTCGATAATGGAAAAGAAACTCATTCCACTTCCAACCGATTTTACTGAAAGAGTTCTTGGTGATTCCTTTCTGGGAAAAAACCTTATTGAAGCTTTGGATTCAGTGGCTCCAACTTCGATTCGTCTGCATCCAATAAAAGGAAAACAACATTTTGAAGAAACCAAAAACATTCCTTGGTCGAAAAACGGATTGTGGCTAAAAGAACGACCTGTTTTCACATTAGATCCGCTTTTTCATGCCGGTTGCTATTACCCGCAAGAAGCAGGTTCACAATTACTGAGCTTTGTACTTGACCAACTGGAACTTCCTGAAAACCCGATTTGCTTAGACTTATGTGCTGCACCGGGTGGAAAAAGCTCCCTGATTTTAGATCATTTGAAAGGAAACGGATTATTGGTTTCTAATGAAATCATTACTTCCAGAGCGCGAGTGCTTTACGAAAACCTTACAAAATGGGGTTATTCGAACAGTGTGGTTTGCAATAACGCTTCTGATGCCTTTGGAAAAATGACCAATTTCTTTGATCTGGCTGTTGTTGATGCTCCTTGTTCAGGCGAAGGAATGTTTCGTAAAGACTTGGAAAGCAGAAACGAATGGTCGGAAGCAAATGTGGAAATGTGTGCTGAACGCCAACGCGACATTATCGAAAACATCTGGGACGGAATAAAAGCGAATGGTTATTTGGTTTATTCCACGTGTACTTTCAATGAAGACGAAAACGAAAAGAACATTGAGTGGATCTGTTCCGAATTTGGAGCTGAAATCGTAACCATTGATTTTCCAACGGAATTTAAAGCCAGAACAGAAATTGGAGCATATGCACTGCCGAATAAAGTAAATACAGAAGGATTCTTCATTTGTGTTCTTCGAAAAACAGGTGTCTTCCCGAATATTTCGGGACTCGACAACCGAAGAGAGAAGAAGAAAGGGAAAACAAAACCGTTCAACCTACCTAAAGCAGACAAAGAATTGGATTCTCTTATTGAAACTGATGAAAAATCGCAACTTATCGAATGGAAAGAAAAAGTATGGTTGGTTCCTGCTGATTTATCGGAAGAATTACAGCAAATTTCTCAATCGCTGAACGTATTCAAACTTGGGCTTCCTGTTGCTGAACCAACTCGTAAAGGCTGGATTCCGGATGAAGCAGTTCCGTTTTCAAATCACCTTTCTAAAACGGTGAAACGCATTGAATTGACTAAAAAAGAAGCTTTACTTTACTTGAAAGGTGAAACGTTTTCCGTTGAGAATGGCAATGGTTATGCGGTTGTTTGTTTTGAAGAAATTCCATTAGGATGGATAAAACTGATAGGAAATCGATTCAATAATAATTATCCGAAGGAATGGCGGATTCGAATGAAAATCGATTAGAATTGAAAATTGAATAATTGAAAATGTAGAAGAATGTTCTTAGCACGTTTACCTCTTTTCAATTCTAAATTGTCAATTTTCAATTATTTAGTTGGTCTGTAAGCCTGAA
>CAMLET010000410.1 GCA_946479125.1 uncultured Flavobacteriales bacterium | reverse complement strand
ACCTTTTTTAAAAAGAGATGTTGAATTAATTGGAATGTAAAATTGACTTTTACAATCTGATTGAGATAACAATCTTTGAAAGAATTACTTACAAGGTACAACTAACTTTCCACATTTCAGCAATAAAGTTTCAATGACATGCACTTTGGTACCTTTCAGAATAGATTTGAACACTTATCAATACAACAAATGCATTTTACTTTTATTCCTCCAGCCTGCGTAATTTTCGTTATCCACAAAGAAAATCTTTAGATCTGCATAGTTCTCATTATCAACAAAAAAGATCTTTTTCTGTGCATAATTTTCGTTTCCCACGAAGAACCATTTCCCTTCATTCTGTCCAATGTAATTTTCATTCGAAACTTTGTAAACCAAGAGATCAGCGTAATTTTCATTCTTAACTACAAACACCTTTATTTCGGCGTAATTCTCGTTATTCACTGAAAAGATTTTTTGTGCATCAGCGGATAATCCAACAAGGAATAAAGCGGTTAAAAGGATCAACTTTTTCATAAGCAATATTTTTTTAGAACACGCTTAAGCAAAGTTTGTACCGTTTCAAAAATCCCTTTTAACTACTCACAATACAACTTCTTTCACCTCTGGATTAAACGTACAGTTTTCCAGTTTCATGGCATTCAAAAAAGCATTTATCCCCTTCTCCGTTTCATCAGGAGTTGGTTTTACTTTATGCTTTGTCAACCACTTGAGCACTTTGTCCCAATCTTTATCGGGCAGAACACTGCAAAAAGGCATTTTCTTGTTATTGGTATAAACCCGTTTGTACGACCAAAAACTAATTCCACAAACACGGGGTTGTGCTTTCAACAAACCCTTCGCTTCCTGCAAGTTCATCAATTGGTCTTCACCCCATTCTCCGCACCAAACTGGTCCGTTTCCCGGAATTTCTTTGATTATTTTATCAATATTCTCTTTCTTCTTTCCCTCCGCAAACCAAGCGTAATAGTGAAAACTGTAAAGCTGATTTTCATCTGTCAGTACTGGAAAGCCTTTAAAATTATGCGCCAGATTATTCCCTTCCATAATTAAAAGATGATTGGGATCGATCTTTCGTATTTCGGTAGTCAATTCTTTATACAGATTTAACAGATCTTGTGTATTCTTCGTTTTGGGTTCGTTCAACAGATCGTAACCGGCAATAGTCGGTTCATTTTTGTAGTGATCTGCCAGTTGCTTCCACAATTGGATTGTTTCTGATTTGTTGGTCTCACTATCCCAAAGCTTCGTCTTTTGCGGATCAGCTATAAAATAAGGACTTTGTCCACCAGGCGCGGAATGCATGTCGAGAATGACATAAATTTTATATTCCTTACACCAACTAACCAAAGAATCGATCAGTGCAAAACCGTTCGTTTGTTCTTCTCTGAAAATACGGTAATTGAATGGAAGTCGTACGCAATTAATGTTGTTTTTAGAAAGGAGTTCAATGTCTTTTTTAGTAACAAAGCTGGCGTAATATTGCCTTTGAAAATCGTAGTACTTTTCATCTCCCAACAACTCATTCAATCGCGTTTCCATAACCGTTTCTGATCGAAATCCTCCACCCCACATCCATTCTTCCCAAAGCAGCCATCCTCCCAGATTCACTCCTTTCAGAAAAAGCGGCTGATTATTTCCGTCTAACAATTGATTGTTCTTAACCTTTACATACGTATTTTGAGCCTCCGCAAATGAGACCGAAAGAAATAAACTTAACAGCGTTAGAAGTAGTTTCATAGTCCAGTTTCGAAAATGAAAGATAGTTATTTGCGTCAGCAAAGTAAATCACCTCCTTTACTTAATTGAATGTTGCTGAAACAAAAAATATAGCAGTTCAAATTTTTGAGCAATCGAAGATTCGGATTTTCATTAATTTCATTCGGAATAAAATCGTTTATATGTTGTTAAAGATCATTTCGAAGCAAATCGCTAACAAGATTGCTATACTTTCAGTTCTAACGGCTTCTCTTTATTTTACCGAGAGTTTTCAATTCAACGATGGTTTATTGAAAAAACGACCTCCTTCTTGCTGTTCAAGTGAATACGAACGTGAGGCATTTGATACACTTGATCTGAAATTATTGGGAAAGGAATTTAAACGACTAAGAAAACTCAACTGCGATGATTGTGACAGATTCGGAAGTGATTTTGCCGAGATCATGCGAACAATGGAGACTCGTTTAACTGGAAAAAGCAGAAGATACATTAAGAAAATTATGGGAAAACCAGATGAACGAAGCTTCTCTGATCTTGTGTACTACTGGCGTGGAAAACACGATTACCTCATTTTTGATTTCTCTAAAGGAAAAGGTGCAACTGCCATGTGGCATCATTTGTATGAGTAAACCTTCGTTGATTTTGATCAGTGGTGTATTTTGCCAAAATCAAGTTCATTCTAAACGGTCTAACCATTTTGAAACACCCATTTTCATTTTGAAAAGAAATCATGGATTATGGCATATCTGGTTTCGATATAAACCCCAGTAAACGTTGATGTTTTCTAAAAGCAAAGCTCCTCGGCACAGTGCTTGCCTATCTCTTTACATTAATCAGCGAAAGCGAAAAACAACGAGTCATGTTAGTATTAGGTATAGTAGCATTAGTAGTTGGTCTGGTAATTCTTCTTTAAGAATTTTCTATAAGAGGGAGGTCAATACAATGCAAGTAGCATCTTTTAACATAAAAGATATTAATAACAACGAAAAGGGAACTCTTGAGCTCCCTTTTTCGCTTTCAGGAAAATTCCAATTCGAAACATAGGCTTTGCTTTACAACAGTTGAACGCAATAACAATTATATAACATTTCATTTTGGCATCTTGGTTCGAAAATTGAAAAGACGAGACTCGAAACCGTACTTTTGAATATGCTTATGAAATGCTTTGAGTTCTCCTCCATTCGCCGTTGTGGATTTCTATTTTACTGCTTGTTGAGCATTTCTTTCTCCTTCGCACAAACCAAACGACAACTTCAATTAGAAAGCAAATTGAACGCCCAACATGGGAAGTCTTTAGTGAATGTATTAAATGAACTGAGTTGGGAGTATCGTCGAACAAATTACGGAAAGGCAATTGGTTTTGGGCAACGTGCGGAAAAACTAAGTCGTGATTTAAACTATGCCAAAGGATTAGCCTATTCTTACAAGAATCTAGGCGCCATTTATTCCATCAAAGGTGAATATCCGAAAGCTAAACGATCTTTAAACGAAGCTTTGGAGCAATTCTCAGAGTTACGAAATCAATCAGAAGTAGGAAACGTTTACAATCTGTATGGCTTGCTTTACTGGGAAACCGGAAAGTACGACAGCGCTTTGGTGAACTATAATTTGGCATTGAAATCCTATAAAAAAGTCAATGATTTGGAGGGAATAACCATTGTGTACAGCAACAGTGGAATCATTTATTATGAAACTGGAAAGTTCGACAAGGCGCTTTCACATTATTCCAAAGCGCTTG
>CAMLET010000409.1 GCA_946479125.1 uncultured Flavobacteriales bacterium | reverse complement strand
TGTGTCTGTACGGTCTGTATCCCAGCTTGAACCGTGAAGCGGGTAGAAAGAAACATACAATTTATCGTTGTCAATAATTGAATGCGTTGGCCACATGTTCAATTGTGCTAATGTGTCATTATATAACGTGTACAACGGATGTTGAACTGTATTTGTGATCGACATAGAAGTTGGATTGATGGTTTGGATTTTTGTATTGTAAGATCCGCCACCCCAAGGTGCTCCAATGGAAAGTACATTTCCATTAGGCATGTTTGTTAGAACATCAGCGCGCTCGTAAACAAAACTTCCTGATTCAGTAATTGCTCCATCATTCACTGTGTAACCTGTACAAACCGTATTGGTGTAATCGAATGAAAGGTATTTTCCTCCGTTCGTTTTGTGAAAGTACATCCAGCCTTCTTGCTCAACTCCTGTTCCAGTTGCAGTGATTGTTCCCGACATCAAATCAGAAGAAGTCAATAGGTAATCAGCTTCTGCACCACCGCTCTCTGCTGTTAATCCAACCACATATCCGCTAGAGATTGCTGGTTCTTCTTCTGTTGTTTTTTTCTTTTTACACGAAGTGAAAAGAGTTCCTGTTGCAAGCGCACAGATTAAAATAAAACGTGTTGTTTTCATTCTTTTGAGATAAATAAATTGTTTACTGCTTTGTTAAATAGTAGCGTAGTTTGATATTGAAACTTCGTCCTGGTTTTTGAACTCGGAAATTGTCATAACACAGGGCATCTAAAATATTCATTGCTGAAAGTGAAATGTTGTATCGACCTTTGTGAGAAGTGTAAGTGACAGAGGCATTATTTACGAACTGACGAGGAATAATGAATTTTGAATCTGAACTTCCCTGACTTTCCCATTTTAAGAAGAATTGTTCGATCACTGTTGTGTTCCAGTTAATTCCGAAGTAAGCTTTCTGCTTTCCGAATTCCTTCGTATTGTAGGTGATGGAAGCGTTCCCAAATAAGTAAGGCATATTCGGTAAACGATCTCCATACAATTCGTCGGGTTGACCATTTGCTTTTAAAGAGGTGTTGCGAATACTTTGATAAGTGGCATTCAACTCAATAGAAAGTGATTTCTTGTATTTATAGCTGGTAGCAGCTTCAAAACAATGAATTTCTCCGTTTCCAAGATTTTGATATTGAGAAAGAACTCCAATTGCTACACTTCGAATAAGGTTTGTTGGTAAACGGTACAAGTAATTCGACTCGAAATTGATGATGTGGTTATTGAATCGTTTTCCGAATAAGAAACCAGCATTGATATTTTGACTTTTCTCAGCAACAAGGTCCGGATTCGGTTGTAGAAGAAGTCCGTTTCCGAACAATTCATAGCCTTCTGGCAAACGGTATGTGTTTTCGTAAGAAGTCTTTACCTGAAGACTATTGAATACAAAATAGCTTACAGCGGCACCAAAACCAGGTAATTGTTGTGAATTGGTTGCTTTACGAATTACATTTTCATCCGTCTCCTCAATGTAAACTTCCTTGTATAAAAGTGAATTCAAACTGAAGTATTTTCCAAAAGCATTTGCAGTTAACTTGTTGTCGAGAAGTTTGATCTGGTAGGAAAGTCCAAGGAAATTCTTCATCAAGATGTTCGGATCATTATAAGCAATCGGACTTACTGCCAATGGATCTGTTCCAACACGTTCCATTCTTGAAAACGTATTGTTCAATGTAATTTGTTGATTTCCGCCAAGTTTATAGCTCAATGTAGCCAAAGCCAAGGTATTTTGATCGGTAAAAGTGAACAAGGTTTTGTACCAGCTGATTTCACCGGAATTCTGGTAATTAAACTTTGAAGTGTAGTTTCCTGTCCAGTCGTATTCTCTTGAACTTGTATCAACGTTTACCGATTGAATATTACTGTAAAGCGCTGAAACGCGTAAGCTAAGGTTATCAATGAAAAAGTGGTTTTTCTCGTACTTTAATGTCGGGATGAATCCGTGATTTTTAGTGAATGCCTGACCAAAAACTTCCGTCATATTAGCTCCATTCTGAATTTCTTTGTATTGTGCAGAACCAATTACCCCAATCATTAAACGATCAGCGTAACGCTTATTCACAACACCAACTTCTACATTTCCGGTTGCCGATTTAAATGCATCGTTGAAACGTTCAACAGAAGTTGTGTATTCGTCTTTTTTACCCGTTTGTTTGTCGTACAAATAAGTATCAATTCTGAAATTGTTATCTGAATAATTGTAGAAAGCGCTCGCATTTAATAAAACACCGTTTTTAAAAGCATATCGACCAACAACACTCGTTTGATGTGTGTTGAACGATCCATATCCGTAAGAAATGTCTAGAAAATTCTTTGCTGCAGTGTTGGTCACAATGTTAACCGCTCCACCAAGAACATCTGATCCCAAATGAACCGGAACAACTCCTTTGTAAACTTCAATTCGTTCTACATTATTTACCGGAACGCTATTGATACTGTAAGCAGAGCCTAAAACTTCGGTTGGCAAACCATCAACGAAAAAGCGAACCTGATTTCCTGTGAATCCGCTTAAAGAAAAAACGAAATCGGAACCCAGACCACCTGTTTCTCTAATTCGAACTCCAGTTGTTTGATTCAATACTTGATTTACATTCAGGTTTCTGCTTTGCAAAGGTTTCATGTCTATCGATTCCACTGCAAAAGGCTGTTCTTTTACCAATTCAGCTTTTGTCCTTACAATGTCAACTTCAAGAAGTGTATTACTCTCTAACACAATTTCCGGTAGCGCTAGAGTAGGAGTGCTGAGTGTAAAACTTTGATGGTGTTTTTTATATTCTACGGAAGAAATAACAATGGTGTGTTTTCCGTAAGAAACTTCTTTCAACTCAAAATGACCTGTTGAATCGGATTGTGCGCTTGTTTTTGTTCCTTCTAAGTAAACCAGTGCGTAAGGAACGGGAATTCCGTTATCGAGAATTGTTCCTGAAACTGTTCCTTCTTGCGCTATTGCTACAATTGGAAGTATGAAGAGAGCTATGATCGTAAGTAATCGCAAAACCTATTTATATTTAGTCTAAATAAAACTTGCGCAAAAGTACCCAGGCAATATAGTCATTGCAATACCTAAACTTTGGTATTTTGATGATAGGATGGTGTAACAAAAAAAAACAGCAACCCGATTTGGATTGCTGTCTTCAAATAATATATAAAACGGAGTTTAGTTCGATTTCTTTCTCGACGGAAGTTTAATCTTGTTAAACATTTCCAGGAACAAACGGAACAAATCGTAGTAAAGACAAATGATGAAAGATAAACTCATCAACCAAAGGATGATAATATTTGCCCAGAAAGTACTGATTCTCATTCCGAAGAAATACTTCTGATAAGAGTAGAAAGGAGAATCTAAGAAACGTGTCCCTTTCGGATCTATATAAAGTGGATCGTCTTTTTGAAGAATGGCATCATCCGTAACCAATGCTTTTTGAACCTCAGTTCTATTGGTAACAATGTCATTCAGA
>CAMLET010000408.1 GCA_946479125.1 uncultured Flavobacteriales bacterium | reverse complement strand
ATGAAAGAATTCGCTCGGTTAACCGGAAGAAGTTTATCCACCTTCAAACGCGATTTCTCAAAAACATTTGAAGATTCACCAGAGAAATGGCTACGTAAACGTCGACTTTCGGAAGCGTATTCACTGATCAAGAATCAAAAAACAAAACCATCAGACGCTTACCTGCAAGTAGGCTTCGAGAATTTCTCTCATTTTTCCACGGCGTTTAAAACAGAATTCGGATATTCACCATCACAGCTAGCAAAATAAATCCTTTGACTGAACAGATCATTACAATTCTCATTTACATTCACGCCTTCTTCGGAGGATTGGGATTGATTAGTGGCTTGTTCAGCATAATAGCTCGAAAAGGTGGAAATTACCACAGGAAAGCTGGTAAGGTTTTTACGTATTCCATGCTCATCAATGCCATTCTATCTTGTTTTGTAGCCACAATGCCAAATCATGAGAACATGTTTTTGTTCCTGATTGGCGTTTTTACCATTTACATGGTTCTGGCAGGGAATCGAGCGCTAACATTTAAAACGAAAACAAAAGTCGAATTCGTTGATTCACTTTTAAGCTTGACAATGTTACTGGCAGCAACAAGTATGGTTGTTATTTCATTCGTTGTATTCGGAAAGAATAATCATTCTTTGACTGGAGGATTATTTCAAATTTTCGGACTAATCGGAATATTTATGTCTTTAACTGACTTGAGAATGTACCGAAACTTCAAAGAAGATAAAACGAGTTGGCTGAAAAATCATCTCAGTAAAATGACTGGGGCATTCATTGCTTCCGTAACCGCTTTTTTGGTTGTTGCGATTAAAGGTGGATCATATATCTTCTGGCTTGCACCAACAGTACTAGGTACCATTTATATCTTCTATTGGATTCGAAAAGTGAAGAAAACGAGATGACACAACTAAAAGCACTTCTTTATTCAGGAATTGAATTACTAACTTTATCCAATGAAGAAACGGCCATCAATCTATAAAAAGATGAATATCATTCTGGTAGTTGTCCTGCTGCTATCCTTGATATTTTCCACACTTTCTTACAGTAAGTGTTATGTCTATTCAGCTACCGGAAAAAAGGTTGTCTTGAATGTTCAGGTAATTAAAGGTTACGATTGCTTTACGGGAAAATTCACTCCGCCAAAAAAACTTCCAGCCAACTTTGATCCAGGTTCCGGAAGTAAATACGGCCTTTTCAATTTTGGTGTTTTCAGTAAAATGTACCTGGTATTGGTAGGATTGGCATTTCTGAATCTCTTCTTTTTATTGATGCGTAAACCAATTATTGCCTCCATTTCCTTATCGTTCGCCTTCTTAACGGCAATGGCTTGTTTGATCTATTTCGATGGATTCCATAATTACTATGCTGACTCTGTTGGTGAGCGTTTTTTGTTCAGTAAAACATCTGATACGGATTTCGGATTGCTCAGTAGTTTTGGTTTCTGGTTGTTGTTTGTTCTTCTTCTTTTGTTCAACTGGACTGCATCATTTACCTCGCGCAAAAAGAAATTAAACCACAATCTTTTGGATAACTAATTTGGTTTATACCTTTAGCACATGAAAATCCTCTTCGCATCATCCAACGAAAACAAGATCAAAGAAATCAGGGCACTACTTCCGGAAGGAATAGAATTGGTTACTTTGGCAGATATTGATTTCCATGAAGAAATTCCGGAAACATCTCCAACCATTGAAGAAAACGCCGTTCAGAAAGCTACTTTTTTAGCTGATAAATTATCAATTCCGTGCTTTGCAGATGATACTGGATTAGTCATTCCAAAACTGAAGGGTGAACCCGGTGTTTATTCAGCACGTTACGCAGGAGAACAGCGTAATGCCGACGACAACATGAACCTGGTACTTGAAAAACTGAACAACAAAACAGCACGTTCGGCTCATTTCCTCACAGTAATTGCGCTTCATATCTTCAATAAAACGGTTATTTTCGAAGGAAAGCTTGAAGGAACCATCATTGATGAAAAACGCGGAACAAACGGCTTTGGCTACGATCCTATCTTTGTTCCTGAAGGTGAAACTTTGACATTTGCAGAAATGACTTCGGAACAGAAAAACAGTATGAGTCATAGAGGAAGAGCGTTAGCTAAAATGATTGATTTTTTAGGTAATTTAGAGATCTGAGTCCTTAATCACCCGAAATTATTCCATCAGCATGAAATCACTGGCATTTTGTTTCACGGTTCTTATAGGAACTTTTCTGATCCATAGTTGTACTTCAGACGAAAGCACACCTCTAACAGCTGTTGAGAAAACGAAATTGAAGAAGTCTTTTGTAACCGATCCGTATTTCATGCCCGATACCGTGATTCATTACAAGCTCTTTACAGATTCATTATTACTTACTTTTCATCCGAAAGCACATTATAAACAATGGACCCTTCAGGTAATTCTGCGCACAGATGACCGATCTGCAGGTATGGATCTTGGAGATAAAACCAAGGTGAGAGTAAGTGGGAATTCCATTGTCTGGAAAGGGTTCCACATTTCTCCCGACAGTGTGAATTTATATTATCCCGAGTTATTCGGATTCCCGATAATGAAAGACAATTATTTAGTATTGAGAAAAAATATGGATAACGGTCGAATGTTCTTCAAAGATCCGGATAAAGATGGCATATTAAAACCTTGGGGACCGGGGAAACGACAAAATTATATCGGATTCAGGATGGCTATTTTACCAAAGCTAAAAAAGAAGGAATACAACTATTGCTGGGAACTGTTGGAAAAATATCTTGGCTATAATCCATCAACGACAGATTAAAGATCGAACTTCTTTAAAAGCAGTCATTCGCAATCCAAAATAGAACAATGTAAACTATCCCGGATTGTCATGGTGCGTTATTCCTAAACGGTTGAAAAATACTCTCATTTGCTATTGATATTACAACCCGCAAACAGTAAATTTGCCCGCATACAAACTGAGTTGTTCAGTTTCGTCTAAAAATTGTAATTGATCATATGGCAAATCCAAATTCAACAATCTTATACACGCTGACTGATGAGGCTCCGGCGTTGGCAACGTATTCCTTTTTACCAATCGTTAAAGCTTTTGCTTCAACAGCTGGAATTAATGTAGAATCAAGAGATATTTCACTTGCAGGACGAATTCTTTCTGCTTTTCCTGAAGTATTGAAAGAGGATCAAAAGGTTACGGATGCATTGTCTGAATTAGGAAGATTAGCTACTGCTCCTGAAGCAAACATCATTAAGCTTCCAAACATTTCCGCATCAATTCCACAGTTGAAAGATGCAATTGCAGAATTACAAGCTAAAGGTTACGCGGTTCCGGGTTACACGGATACGCCTGCAACTGACGAAGAAAAAAACGCGAAAGCAAAATACGATAAAATCAAAGGAAGTGCTGTAAATCCAGTTCTTCGCGAAGGGAACTCTGATCGTAGAGCTCCAAAAGCGGTGAAGAATTATGCTAAAAAACACCCGCATTCAATGGG
>CAMLET010000407.1 GCA_946479125.1 uncultured Flavobacteriales bacterium | reverse complement strand
TGAGAACCATTTTTCATGTAGTGTTCAATCTTATCAACCTGCTCCTTCGCAATTGCAGTGGATGATACTAAAATTCGTCCAACACTTATTTGCATTAAATCACTTCCATTCATTGAAGCATTATCGCCCAAGATTCCAAAATAGTCATCACAAACCATAGCCGCAATGTGATTTTCTGAATTAACGAATTGATAAGTCACTACATAATTATTGTTTCCTGAAAGTCTGTTCTTTGGATCATAAGTTCCATCACCAAAAAGCAATAAACTTTGTGGCTGAAGGTTAACATCTCCTGCTGCTCTGTCGTAGAACATTTTCATGAATCGCTTAATTGCAGTAGCATCCTGCATTCCAGAAGAAAATTCGTTAAACACTTCTTCAGTAGTAACAACCGCAACATCTAACCCATTCGCCTGATGAAGAGCCGCCAATCGGTTGGCCTGTGCAAGGAAGTTTTTATGTGTTAGAATAACATAATCCACTTGAGGAAGCGCATGCAGGTTTTGATTTGGAACTAAGCCGATAGCCGTTGGAACCAGTAAACCGCTATTTCTAAAAGCAAAAAACTCACGCAGTGTATCAGTAGCCTGTATAAAGGTCAATTCACCATTCGAGAAACTTGTAGCAATAACCGAAGGATTTGTAACATTCGAAATTTCCCAGATGGAATAATCGCTGGTCACATTTGTCAAGGTAAATTGACTAACATTTCCTACACCAACTGAAGCAAGATCCTCGAAACGCATTTGTCCACCCATCATCGCCAAATTACGTCTGCAATTCAGTTCTACATAATCCAGGTAACCTTTTACAGAGGCATTCACACGATTGAATACAAAGTTAAATGCAACAGATGCCGAAATTGGTGTAAATGTAAATGCAGATGAATTCCTTGCATAGTCGTCACCACCGGAAGATAAATTAAGCGTACTGACTAAAGATGAATTATAATAAACTTTGAAATTATTCAGATTCGAACTTCCATTATTCGCAACGGCATAGCGAACTGTAGCTGTAGCTGACGAAATATTGGGAACATTAAAACTGAATGACTGTGACAATTGTGCATCGAAAAGTTCTCCATACCATCTTTGTCCACCTTTCACCAGATTTGTATTCTCTAATTCATGAATGGCGTAATAAGAATAGGAATTTACATTTTGATTGACAGGACTGTCATTGTTTACCAAAGTTGAAATTCTCAATGGTGGATCCGTAGCCTCAATATGAATGAAGTAAACAGATTCTTCAGAATATAGATGCTGTTTTCTATTAAATAATCCGCCACTCAAGTCCCAACGATTCGGTCCCGCAGCATAGAACATAACATAGTCTGCGTCGTCAAAAGTGCCATCTGATTCACCAACCACAGTAATTGAATTCTTTTTCAGATCATCAACAACTACAGCTGCATTTGATTCATTCATTAAACCAAATGAATTCCCATATATATTAATGTGTTGAGGATTTAATGTCGAAACGTCAATTCCTAAAGATTGTAAGAACGCTTTATCCATTTTATAAACACCATCCTGACTTACTGATATTTTATACCATGTTCCGTCAGACAGTACCGAATTGGCAGCGTATCCTTTTTCTTTCCCTCTTGAAAATGCTCCTATATAAAGAATATCAAAATCATAACCCAGGATTCTTCTCAGTTGACCATTCTCTTTAAAGTAAGGAACACATGAAGACTGCACCTGAATTCCTTTTTTATCCTCTGCCTGAGATGTTTTGATCTCGGGAGAATTCGGAACTTCAAGATGATCTGTTTGTATCAGACTAATATCTTCAGCGTGAGCAGGTTCAGAAATAACATTTGAAATCGTCAATTGATAAACACCATCCTTCAAATTAAACTGCTTTGAAAAAAGAGGCAACCCATCCTGATAAATTGCGTTATGTAGGTTTGGAACGTTTCGAACCACTCCATTATCATTTATTGTCAGTGCTGGCAGCCATCCCACAACTACTTTTTCCTTTTGCGCTTTCGCATCAAGGGATACAAGCAAAGTTAAAATCAGTACTGCTCTGATTTTTAAATTTCTAACTAAAATTGAAATATCCGTGTTCATCCGACAAATTTCTAAAACATTTGAAATGTTCTATCAAACGCCGTGAATGTTTTTTTATTTTTGTGATATGGAAATTTTCGTGTAACCAAACCGTTATTTATTCGTAACATTGAATCACGAAGAGTTCAGCTTCAATTTTGAGCGCACATGAAGAATTTAAAATTACTCTATTTAACCGCTGTAATGTTGATTACTTTGCAGGCTAATGCACAAGACCCAACATTCACGCAGTTCTATGCAAATCCGCTTTATTTGAATCCTGCATTTGCAGGTTCGAACGGTTGTCCCCGTTTCGCTATGAATTATAGAAACGAGTGGCCTTCCCTATCTGGTAACTACGTGACGTATAGCGCGTCATACGATCAATACTTCAGAAATATTTCTGGAGGTTTTGGTGTTTTAGCAACACATGATCAACAAGGAACAGGTACGATTAATACATCTATGCTTGGATTGGTATACTCTTACCATTTAAGAGTTTCGAATAAATTTTCAATGTTATTCGGTGCACGTGCTGCATGGTTCCAAAAATTCTTGGATTGGGATAAATTGACTTTCGGTGATATGATTGATGGTCGAAGAGGATTTGTTTTAACAACAAAAGATGAAGTTCGAGGAACAGGAAGAAGAGGATTTTTTGATGCATCTGCCGGAATGGTTGGTTATTCAAAGCATTTCTTCTTTGGTTTTGCAGCTCACCACTTAAACAAACCAAACGAATCTATTATCGTAGGCAATTCACCACTTCCAATGCGTTTTACAGGACACATGGGTGCTGAAATTCCATTAGGGACACAATCAAAGTATACTAACACTACTTCGATTATGCCAAATATTATCTATCAATACCAACAAGGTTTTCAAGAATTAAACATTGGTACTTACATTAAGTACGGTTCGTTTAATGCAGGAGCTTGGTTCCGTAATAGAGATGCATTTATTTTATCAATTGGAATTAATACTGGAACATTCAAAATTGGATACAGCTATGATGTTACAGTTTCAAGACTAAACAACGGAGTTTCTGGTGGTTCACATGAAGTTTCTATAGGAATTCTTCCAAAATGTCGTCCAGCACTTAGAACATTCCGTACAATTTCTTGTCCGTCGTTTTAACTTTTTTTGTAACCTGTTAATGATTATCCGTTTATAAGCTTAACTTTGGTCATTCAAAAAAAATGAAAAAACAAACCCTTTATATGAAAACGTTGCGTTTTTTTGTTGTTGCAATTGCAGGACTTGCTATTGCTTCATGTAGTCGCGATGCATCTGAATCTACCGGATGGGACTACAACAATGTAAATCAAGGAGGTTACCAAAAGGTGCCTTTTGTTGATCAGGAAACTGGTCCGGGACTTATCCTTGTTCAAGGAGGTACCTTCACCATGGGAATGGTAGAACAAGATGTAATGTACGATTGGAATAATCGTC
>CAMLET010000406.1 GCA_946479125.1 uncultured Flavobacteriales bacterium | reverse complement strand
TTCTTAACGCATTTAGGTTACAGCAGATACCTGTTTATTCAATGTAGACTAGAATGGAAACCTTTTTGACTTTTGCTTTTTAAATTTTAAGCGGTCTTACTTTTGGAAAAAAGCTGAATTGATGCGCTAATCAGGCAAAGCATACTGAATCCAATGGTGATTGTTCCAGTCGAGATTTTGTTCATTCCCAACGCGAACAAACAGAACACGATTATTGCTAAGATCAGGTACTGTAAATAAGCAATCAGTGGACTAACTTGTCGTTGTAGTGATGAACTGATCAATCCGAAGCAAATGCTGATCAATGCAATGCAGAACTGCCAATACCAAATACTTTTAATCTCAATTCCCTTAAGCAATAGAATCAGGACGAGAATCACCTGAACTCCGCTAAAAATGGAGATCATTGTTTGAAGAATACCTTTCTTTGAAATGAGGTAGGCTAAACACTGCGTAAACACGATGAATAAGGAGTAGAAAAACGTAAGCATTGCTCCAAGCGGCCAATCGAAACTCTCAAACCATAGAATAAGCGAAATCTGACTTACCGCAAGTAGTATAGCCAATCCTCCAATCAACTTTTTCATGGACGAATTCCTTTAAATTTCACAGCAAATACACAAACGTCATCCACTTGTTCAACCGCCGATTTCCATGAATCAAACTCGTTTTGAACTTTTACGTATTGTTCCGACATTGGTAAATCGCAAATTTTAGAAATCATTGCCTTAAATGGTTTTGATTTATATTTCTTGCCCTTTTCACCACCGAACTGATCTACGTAACCATCGGTATATAAGTAAACACAGTCTCCAGGTTCTAACTGGAAGGTTTGCTGCGTAAATGGTTTCGCATCAATAAACTGGCCAATTGGTTGCTTATCTGGTTTCAATTCAATGATCTCTCCATTTCTGAAAATCACACACTCGTTATTTGCACCTGCAAATTTCAATTCTCCAGTTTTGTAATCTATGGAACAAAGCGCGATGTCCATTCCATCTTTTACATCAAGTGTTCCTTCCGATCGGAATGCATTGATTACGATTTCACGGAGTTTATCTAAAATAGCGCTTGGCTCTGTTAGCTTAAACTCGTTGACAGCTCTCAATAAACCGTTGTTACCAACAATACTTACCAATGCGCCAGGAACCCCGTGACCAGTACAGTCAATTGCAGAGAAGATCATTTTATCCTGAACTTCACGTGCCCAATAGAAATCTCCCGAAACGATGTCTTTCGGTCGGTAGAAAACAAAGTGCTCATCAAACAATTCATTCAATCTTGATTCAGCAGGCAAAATGGTAGTTTGAATACGTTTTGCGTAGTGAATACTGTCTAAGATATCATTTGATTTCTGAGTGATCTCTGCTTTTTGGTACTCCAATAAATGATTTTGTTCTGCAATCTCCTTTGTACGCTCCTGAACCGTTTCTTCCAGTTTAATGTTTTGCTGACGAACACGCATTAACGATAGACGTACAACACCGTAAACAGCAAGTACCAATAAAAGGAAGTAGAAGATGTAAGCCCAAATTGTTCGGTACCATGGTGGAAGAATCGTTATTTCATATTCAATTGCTTCACTTGTAATTCCAAATGAGTTGCGTCCTTGTACTACGAGCGTGTAAGTTCCTTCCGGAATTTTCTCCAAACTAGCATAGTTCAGATTCGACCAGCTTGACCAGTCATCGTTGAATCCTAAAAGCTTATAACGGTATTCATTTTTATTTGAATGCGCATATTCCAACAAATGGAAATAGATTTTCAGGGAGTTATCCTTGATATCCAAGGCCGGTAATTTTCCAAAGCGGGAAAGGTCGTAAGCCATTTCCTTATCGTTGACCAAAAGCTTATCAAACTTGATCTTCGGCTTTTTGCTGAAGGAATTCAATCCTTTTCCATTCAGTACAAACAATCCGTTAGTGGTACCAAACCAAATATTGTTGCTTTGATCTTTTGCGATAGAAGCAGTAATTCCGAAAATGGAAGAGAAGAACGGTGCTTTCAGGTGTTTCCACTTTCCGTTAACCTTTTCGATCCAGCTTACCTTAAATTCAGTGACTTCTTTTTCTTTCAGGATGTTTACAATGAAAAGCTTTTCATCATCAATATTTACCAGACGATGAATGAGGTTTTTCCCTTTTGTAAAGAATTTCGAGAAGGTTTTATCTGTTACAATCGATTTCGTTTTCTTATCTAAAATGGCAATTCCATCAACCGTTCCAACATAGATCTTTCCCTGAAATTCAACAAGTGAATAGGGCGTTTCTGTTGAGCCTATTTCTTTCGCCTTAGCTTTTTCTTCTTTGTAGATCTCCGTTTTTCCGGTTTTGATGTTGTATTCGTATACACCAATATCTTTTACACCAAGGTAAACTTTGTCTTTCTGACAAATAATAGAATAACTCTGTCCCTTAAGATTGGTAAGGATTTGTTTGTATTCAAATGTGTTGTTTGGACCAAAAGTTAATTTACCCAACCCGTTTTCAAGACTGATGAAAATATCATTGGGATTGATCTTTGACTGAGCGAAAAGGAACGCATACTCTCCAATGAGGTTCGAAATTTTCTTGGTTTTGTAATCGAACTGATAAATACTGTCATTACCTACGTAAAGTGTTTTCTTCCCGTAATTTGTGGTAAACGTTTGAAGGTCGAAGATAAGCGATTGTTTGTCTGAACTTTCTTTGAATTTCCCAACTCCGTTTGTTTTATCCTGGTCGTAAATTCCAGTATGTAAAGCGAATAGGTAAGGAGTGTGCTTGAAATCCATCGCTTCGATCAATGAAGTAATACCTTCCTTCTTGGTAAACGAAGTAAATGGATAAGCAGTTTCGTAAAATTGAATTCCGTTATCTAAACACAGCCAAAGGTTATTAGAATTGTCAAAGAAAATATCGTTGACATTATTGATCTCCAAATATGAATTCTCATCAATGGTTCTAACAATATCACCGTAAAGATTCGTGATGATCAAACCGTGATTCAATGTAGAAAGAAGCAGGTAGTCTTTTTTACGCTGGATTGCGTTTGGTGTGTAAGCCTGTAATTTCGCAAAACGTCCGTCATCGACCTTTTTCCATGTCAAATGATCGCCAGTTCGCATTACCTCAAAAATGTCGTTATCAACATCAAGAATGTAACTGCTGTTATCAATAGTGAATGAACCTCTAATATTGTTTAAGACCAAATCTTGAGGTAAGAAAACCTCTTTTCCTATTTGCTGACTGCCATAATCTTTTTTGAGGTCAATTAACAAGTACTTTGTTTTTGTACTCGTGTTTTCCTCATATGCAGCAATCAGATAATTATCGAATTCTGTAACGGTATTTCCTGAATAGCCATCAAATGCCTTTGGTAAACCAACGTTCTTAGCAACTTTATTGGCATACTTGAACAAGCTGGAACCGGAAAAGAAGTAGATTGCCCCATTTGAACTTTCAAAAATATTCCAGATCGTTCCAACATTTTCATCGCTTGTATTTACAAAAATGGGTTTATAGTAAGGAAGTCCCTTAGTG
>CAMLET010000405.1 GCA_946479125.1 uncultured Flavobacteriales bacterium | reverse complement strand
ACAGTTCCCGGTTATCGCAAGTTGTCCTGCAAACATTACAGTTAACACTTCAACTTCAACATGTGGAACGAACGTAAACTGGTCTGCTCCAACTGCATCTGATAACTGTCCGGGAGTCTTACTAACAACAACAAACGCTCCGGGATCTTTCTTCCCTGTTGGAACAACAACTGTGACTTATTCGGCAACTGATAACTCTGGAAACGTTTCTACATGTACATTCAATGTAACAGTAATCGATAACGTTGCTCCAGTGATTCCAGTTCTTGCAACTGTAACTGGTGAGTGTTCTGCTTCGGTAACTGCACCAACTGCAATGGATGCTTGTTCAGGACCAATCGTTGGAACAACTTTGAATCCAACAACGTATTCGGCTCAGGGAACTTACACAGTAACTTGGTCGTTCGTTGATGGCGCTGGAAATACTTCTACAACAACGCAAACAGTAATTGTAGATGATGTAACTGCTCCGGTTGTACCAGTTCTTGCAACTGTAACGGGTGAATGTTCAGCTTCAGTAACGGTTCCAACTACAACAGACAACTGTTCTGGAACAATTACAGGAACAACAACAGATCCATTGACTTATTCAACGCAAGGAACACATACTGAAACTTGGTCGATCAATGACGGAAAAGGAAACATCAGTACTGCAACACAGACAGTTGTTATCGATGATATCACTGCGCCAGTTGTTCCGGTATTGGCTGATGTAACGGGCGAATGTACTGCAACTGCAACTGCTCCAACAACTACAGATAACTGTGGTGGAACGATAACAGGAACTACAACAGACGCATTGACTTACACAACTCAAGGAACACATGTTATTACATGGACGTTTGATGATGGAAACGGAAACACTTCTTCTACAACTCAAAACGTTGTGATCGATGACGTAACTGCTCCAACAATTACAGCTGCTGCTGATACAATTGTAGATGCAAACTACTTCGGATGTTCATCTCTTGATTTAGTATTAACATCACCAGTAACGAATGACAACTGTTCAGTAGTTAGTGTAACGAATGATGCACCAAATCCACTTCCTTTCGGAAATACAACAGTAACGTGGACGGTAACTGACATCAACGGAAACACAACAACTGATCAGCAATTGGTAACTGTAACTAGTAACATTACTGCAACAGTTGATACAATTACTTGTGATTCGTACACTGCACCTGATGGAACAGTTTACACGTCAACTGGAACTTACACAGCTACGATCTTAAGCTACTTAGGATGTGACTCTGTAATTACAGTGAACCTGACGATCCTGAACTCTACAACTTCTTCTATCACAATCGACGCTTGTGACACTTACACCGCGCCAGATGGAACGGTTTACAACAATTCAGGAGTGTACACTGCAATCATTCCAAATGCAGCAGGATGTGACAGTATCATTACGGTGAACCTGACAATCCACACATTGAACTTGAATGTGGCAACACAGCAGGATGGAACTGAATTGGTGGCAATTGAAACGGGAGTAACTTATCAATGGTTTAACTGTTTGAATGACTCAATCGTCGTTGGAGCAACAAGCCAGACTTTCGTTCCAACATTGACTTCAGACTACTCAGTAATTCTATCTGACGGAGTTTGTGTCGATACAACTGACTGTTACAACATCAGTTTAGATGTAGTGATTCCTGAGGTGATCTCACCAAATGGAGATGGAATGAACGATGTCTTCGAAATCATTGGAATTGAAGATTATCCACAAAACCATATTACGATCTTCAACCGTTGGGGACAAGTAGTATTTGAAGCACAAGGTTATGCAAACGAGTGGAACGGAACGAACCAAAGTGCTGGAGCAATTGCTACAGATGAACTTCCGGTTGGAACGTACTTCTACGTACTTGATCTAGGACCTTCAGACGATATCTACGTTGGTCATGTTTACAAAGGATATGTTTATTTGACACGTTAAGAACAGGTTTGGTTTCGATATAAATATAGAATTATGAAAAATTCAATTATAAAGTTATTCGTTGGTTTAGTAGCAACATTAACAGTAAGTACAACCATTGCGCAACAACAAAGTAGTTACGCGCACTACGCCTTCAACACACTCTCTGTAAATCCTGCTTATGCGGGAAGCAGAGAGGTACTTTCAATCACTACGCTTTTCAGAAGTCAATGGGTTGGATTTAAAGGTGCACCTCAAACGCAGACTTTAACCGTTCATTCACCTTTCAGAGACAATTCTATGGGATTGGGCTTGAGTTTGGTGAACGACAAGATCGGGCCGATTAATTCAACAGGAGTTAGTATCGATTACGCATACCGCTTGCGTTTCAACAAAGATGCTGCTCTGGCTTTCGGATTGAAATCATCTGTGAACTTTATGTCTATGAACTTGAACGATTTGGTTGCTACTGACGGTGGCGACCAGAATGTTCAGCAAAGCGCAAGAAGTCAGGTAAACCCGAATTTCGGATTTGGAATGTACTATTCAAACAAGTTGTTTTTTGTAGGTGCAAGTACACCAACATTATTGGAGAACGAATTGAAAGTGCAGAACATTGCCACTTCTGAAGCGCTAATGAAACGTCACTACTACTTCAATGCCGGTGCCGCAATCAAGATGAATGCGTATTACTCATTCAAGCCAAGTGTACAGTTGAAAATGGTCCCGGGATCGGCACTTCAGGCAGATTTCACAGCATTGTTCACCATTCCTACCAATTTCGAGTTGGGATTAACCTACAGAACAAATGATGCTATTGGTTTCCTTGCCGGAATTATCGTGAACAACCGTTTGAGAATTGGTTACGGGTACGATTATTCAGTGAACGTTAGAACTGGAAGCAACAATGCTGGTTCTCATGAATTGATGTTACGTTACGAATTTCAGAACAAAGGGAAAAACGCAGTAGTTTCTCCTCGCAATTTCTAATTCAATGAATAAAGCATATTACCTTATTCTCATTTGCTTCTTGCCGATTGTTTCATTCGGACAAGTTTCTATAGATGAAGAAACAGGAAACAAGTACTATGAATTGTTTGATTACGAAACGGCAATTAAACATTATAAGAAGACGAGTAAACTGACTCTTCAGGGAAAAAGAAATCTGGAAGCTTCTTATAAAAGAACCGAGCGTTTTGTTGAATGTGAAGTAGTTGCGAAAGAGATCGTGAACTTACCTGAACACAATTCAAACGATGTTTTCAACTATGTCTCCATTCTACGTATGAATAAGAAGTACGAAGAATCTGAGGCGTGGATGAAGGAATATGAAAGTTTGGTTGGGAGTGATCAACGCATTCTTGCCAACCGCTTTACGCAATCCAGAATCAACGATTTATTGGTTGACCAAGGGAACATGAATGTGTTGAACCTTGGCTTCAACAGCGAAAATCAGGAATTTGCTCCAATGTATTTCGGAGACAAACTGGTTTACACGGCAGCAGGAATGACTTCTGAACCGGAGAACCAGGTGAACAACATTACCAAGCAAAATTTTCTTCGTTTGTACGTATTGGATACGAATGATCTGAATTCCATGC
>CAMLET010000404.1 GCA_946479125.1 uncultured Flavobacteriales bacterium | reverse complement strand
ATCTTCGAAAATCAGAAGCAGTGCAGCATTCGGTGAAATCATTATCCTGATCGTTTATTTGCCAATTCTTGCCTTGGTTGGTATTGAAGGAAAGATGTTCGGACCGATGGCGCAAACCGTTTCGTTTGCCATTCTCGGAGCGTTCCTTTTGTCACTGACTTATGTTCCCATGATGGCTTCGCTTGCATTGAAAAAACAAACTGGTCATAAGAAAAATATCAGCGACCGCATTATTGATGCATTGCAAAGAGTCTATCAACCTGCATTAACCAAAGCGTTGCAGGCAAAATCGTTGATTGTATCCATGGCCATTGGTTTATTGGTCATTTCCTTTGTATTGTTTGGGAAAATGGGTGGAGAATTCATTCCCACCTTGGATGAAGGAGACATTGCAACGCACTTGATTATTGCTTCGGGAAGTTCACTTTCACAGGAAATTGAATCCACCACCAAAGCGGAAAAGATCCTGAAAAGTAAGTTTCCCGAAATCAAAATGATCGTTACCAAAATCGGTAGTGCCGAAATACCTACTGATCCAATGCCGATGGAAGCGGGAGATATGATTATTCTTCTGAAAGACCGAGACGAATGGACTTCTGCGGAAACCAAAGAAGAATTGATGGAGAAAATGGAAGAAGCTTTAGCTGATATTCCAGGAGTTACCACTGAATTTTCACAGCCTATTCAAATGCGTTTCAACGAATTGATGACGGGTGTTCGAAGCGATGTAGCCGTAAAAATCTACGGGGAAGATTTGGACATGCTCGTGAGTAAAGGCGACGAAGTACTGAACATCATTAAAAGTATCAATGGTGTTGCCGATGCCAAAGCCGAACGAGTGGCGGGATTACCTCAAATTTCAGTGCGCTACAACAAAGACAAACTGGCACTTTACGGATTGAACGTAGGTGATTTGAACAAGGTAGTTCGCATTGGGTTCGCAGGAGAGAAAACAGGCGTTGTTTACGAAGGTGAGAAACGCTTTGATATGGTGTTGCGTTTAGCTGCGGAAAGCAGAAGCGATATTTCAAACCTGAAAACGCTCTTTATTACACTTCCTTCAGGAAGTCAGATTCCATTGGAACAAGTAGCAGACATTGATTATGAACCGGGACCGATGCAAATTAGCCGTGAAGACGGAAAACGTAGAATTGTAGTCGGCTTCAACGTAAGAGGTAGGGACGTTAAAAGTGTAGTAGACGAGATTCAGAAAAAACTGGATAAAAAACTGAAATTGCCCGCAGGTTATTATGTTACCTATGGCGGACAGTTTGAAAACTTGGTAGAAGCATCTGCACGGCTTTCCATTGCAGTTCCAGTTGCCCTGCTCTTGATTTTTGTGTTACTCTACTTTACGTTCCGTTCCATGAAACAATCGTTACTGATCTTTACCGCAATTCCATTCTCCGCTATTGGAGGTGTCTTTGCACTTTGGTTGAGAGATATGCCTTTCAGTATTTCCGCAGGTGTTGGATTTATTGCCCTCTTTGGTGTTGCAGTATTAAACGGAATTGTACTGATTGGTTATTTCAATCAATTAAAAGCAGAAGGAATGGATGATGTAGTTCACCGAATTCATGAAGGAACGAAAGTGCGTTTACGTCCTGTAATCCTCACAGCCGCAGTTGCTTCTTTAGGCTTCTTGCCAATGGCACTTAGCACAAGTGCGGGAGCTGAAGTTCAAAAACCCTTGGCGACCGTGGTAATTGGTGGTTTAATTTCAGCGACCTTGCTGACCTTGATTGTACTTCCGATCCTTTATTTCTATTTTGAAAAAGGTGTGTCTCGCAAAATAAAACAAGGTGTTCCTAAAGCTGTTACTATGTTGGTTGGATTTTCATTGTTCGCAGGTTTTGCGCAATCACAAGGCGTTCCCACGCTTACCTTGCAATCTGCCATTGAAGCAGGATTGAAAAACAATCAGCAGATTCAGGCGGGAGAACTGGAAGTGATCTCACAGAGCCAGTTAAAACCAACGGCTTTCGAGTTACCAAAAACAGAACTCACAGGAATGCTTGGTCAGTACAATACCCGTGCTTTCGATCAGAATTACGGTATTTCACAAGGATTCAACCCTTTCGAATTTGGCGCACGAAAAGAGGTGGTTGATGCCAACATAAAAAGCAGTGAACTGAGTTTAGATCTCACCAAACAGCAAATGACCCTGAACATTCGACAGTCGTGGAACAGTTTGTTGTATTTGATGGAACGCAATCAGGTATTGAAACAGCAAGACAGCATTTTGCTTCAATTTGTTCGAGCGGCAAAAATCAGGTTCGATGCAGGAGATGTAAGTTCTTTGGAATCTACTACTTCAATTGTAAAACAACAAGAGTTGCAACAACAGATTAAGCAAACCGAAGCCCTGATTTCAATGGAAAAATCAAGGTTGAAAGCATACATGAATCTGCAAACCGATTTCGCCATTGCCGAAAGTGAATTTGTGGCGTTGCCTGCTCTATCCGTAACGGACAGCACGGCACTACGTGAGAATCCGCAAATGGAATTGGCTATGCAGGAAGTGCAAAAAGCAATTGCTTCCAAACGTTTGCAAAAATCGACCATGCTTCCTGATTTGAAAGTGGGTTATTTCATTCAGTCCCTTACAGGAAATCAGGATGTGAATGGTCAGCCCGTTTATTACAATGGTGCGCCAAGATTTCAGGGTGTAACCTTTGGAGTTTCCGTTCCTATTTTCGTTGGAAGCAGTAGTGCAAAAGTCAGATCCGCAGAAACAGCCGTTCAGGTTCAGCAGAAAAACACGGAATACCTGCACACGCAGTTGAAAAGCCAGTTTGAACAGCAGATAGAACAGTTACTTACTTATCAATCTTTGGTGGAATATTACGAAAGTTCGGCTTTGCCCTCTGCTAAAAACATCACCGATAACGTAAGAAAGAGCTACCAAAACGGAGACATTTCCTATGTGGAGTTCATTCAGGGAATTCAAACGGCATTAGATGTACAATCCAATTATTTGAGCGCTGTTCTGAATTACAATCAGGCAGTTATCAATTTACAATACTTATTGAATCAATAATTCGAAGAAGATGAAAAGAAAAAACATTCTATATATAGCAATCGTAGCTGTTTTAACAGTGGTGGTTGTTTGCGTGATTTCCTACTCAGGAGGTGAAAGTGAACCTGAAAAAACAGAGGAAGCACATGAAGAACATGAAGGCGAAGCAATCACCGCCAAAGAGGTTGAATTGAATCAGGCTCAATTCAATGCATCAGACATTGAATTGGGAACGTTTGAAATGAAAAATCTGAGTGCCGTAATCAATGCAAACGGGTACACAAAATTACCTCCGCAGAACCAAGCAGATGTTTCGGTTCTTGTTACAGGAGTTGTGCGCAGTATTAATGTAATTGAAGGTCAGTTCGTGAAGAAAGGACAAACCATTGCGGTCATTGAAAGTTTAGAGTTTACAAAACTTCAAGAAGCATACTTAACTTCTAAAAGCAACTTGGAATACCTGACAACTGAATACGAACGTCAAAAAACTTTAAACGATGAAAACGTCAATTCGAAGAAAGCCT
>CAMLET010000403.1 GCA_946479125.1 uncultured Flavobacteriales bacterium | reverse complement strand
CGGTGAATGATCTTGAAGTTTCCCCCAACGCTTAATCCTTCAATTGGCAGTTTTCTGGCGTATGAAAACAGGAATGCCATATCTGAAGCCGTGAATGTGGTAATTCTGTCGTAATCCACATTTCCTTCATTATCGATTAACTGAGTTGTATTTGGAATGTCATCAACTGCGAAACGAATTATCGATAATCCGGCAGAACTTTTATCGTCGATTTGATGCGCTAAACCAATGTAGTCGTATTTCGCAATTCCAGCAAAATATTCCGAGTGCATTAAGCTTACATCCAGCCATTTGTCGGTCCCGGTTAATCCAGCTGGATTCCAATAGCCACTGGTTACTCCACGTGTTTGGGCTACAACTGCATTTGAAAGTCCAAGCGCATCAGCACCTACACCAATTTGTAAAAATTCGTTTGAGTATTTAGGTGCAACGTCGGATTGACCGAAGCCAAATACAGTAGTTAATGCTGTTGTTAGAACAATGAGGGTTTGCTTCATAAAATGTTTTCTTTCTGCTGTTGCAATAACTTATAAAAGCTTAAAAAATTGCATTCGAACAGTGAAATCTTAAAATCAAGAGTAAATTTACGCTTTTAAGAAGAATTTGTAGCATCCAATATTCATTCATTCTATGAAAATGTTCAATATACCTAACTTGTTTACAGCAGGTAACATGCTTTGTGGTGTTTTTGCCATCATTCTTGCTTTTGCGGGAAGAATTGACATTGCTCCTTATTTTATCTTCCTTGCAGCGGTTTTGGATTTCTTGGATGGATTCTTAGCTCGTATCCTGAAACAGCAAGGAGAATTGGGGAAACAATTGGATTCTTTAGCGGATATGATTTCTTTCGGATTGGCTCCAGGGATTATTATGCTTTTCGTTCTGGTTTTTTCAGTTTTGAGTAAAGATTTATATTCAATAGGGATGGATAGTGTTTTTGATCAATCTTCAATGCTTTCGATGTGCTTTGTTTCGTCTAATGCATGGGAAATGTCTCTTTCTGGCACACAAGTTTCTATGTTTCAAATGGACTATACTCAAGTCCTGTTGCCATTTGCAGCGTTAATTATCACATTTTTCTCGCTATTCCGTCTTGCAAAATTCAACATTGATACACGTCAATCAGAATCGTTTATCGGACTTCCAACTCCTGCAAACACCATTTTCTTTATGGCTTTTCCGTTATTATTGACTCATTACGGAAATACAACGGGCTGGGAGCATGACTTGATTATGTGGTTGATTCAGCCAGTTGTTTTGATTCCAATTATCGTGATTATGTCCTTAATGTTGGTGTCTGAATTGCCTTTGTTTGCACTTAAATTCAAGTCATTCAAATGGGCTGGAAATGAGATTCGATACATATTCTTAATAAGTTGTGGAATACTTATTCCTACTTTATTGTTCTGGTCTATTCCAATTATCATAATTTTGTACCTGAAATTATCATTCATTAATAATCTTCTTCGGAAAAAAACGAACGCATGAAATTTAAAGCAGAAATCGATGTAATGCCATTAGACGCATTGTTAGATCCTCAAGGGAAAGCAGTAAGTAACAGTATGCCAACTATTGGTTTGCCTGAAATTTCAGGAGTTCGTATTGGTCGTCACGTACGCTTATTTGTTGAAGCTTCAAATGAGGCAGAAGCAACAAGTAAAGTTGAGGAGGCGTGTAAAAAGCTTCTTTCGAACCAAATTATGGAAAGCTACACCTTCTCTGTAACTGCAGAGTAATGAAATATCCTTCGGGAAAGAATGTAATCGGTTATTCGCTTAAAAGTGCGGGTAACCGATTCTTTTTTGGTGTCAATCCAACTCTGGAAGAAGAGATTCCAAATCAATTTGTTCAGGCAACAGAAAAGGAAGTTGATGAAGCGTGCGAACTCTCTCAAAAAGCATTTCCTCTTTATTCATCGCTTCCAATTGAACAGCGTTTGAAGTTTATTTCTACTATTGTAGAAGAGGTTCATAAGAATTTTGATGCGCTTTGTGAATTGATGACGCTCGAAACTGGTTTGCCATTGGAAAGAGCAAAAACAGAGCTCAATCGTTCAGTTTATCAGTTTGAAAGTTATGCCAAAACAGTTCATTCTGAATATGCGTTTCAGGTAAAGATCGACCAGCCTGAAAAAGACAATCCATATCGAACGTTCGACTTGCGGAAAATGAATGTTCCTATTGGTCCAGTCGTTGTTTTTGGAGCGAGTAATTTTCCATTTGCGTATTCGACTCTTGGAGGCGATGTGGCTTCTGCATTAGTTGCTGGTTGTCCAGTTGTTGTTAAAGCGCATGCTCTTCATCCGAATACAGCTTCTCTTTCTGCTCAATGTATTATAGAAGCAGCAAAGAAAACCGGTATGCCAGAAGGTGTTTTCTCTCAGCTGAATGCAATTGACTTTACTGTTGGTGAACAATTGGTAAAACATGACCTTATACAAGGTGTTGGATTTACCGGAAGCATTGCTGGTGGAAAAGCGTTGATTGATTTTTCCAACCAACGGAAAATTCCAATTCCTGTGTATGCTGAAATGGGAAGTGTGAATCCGGTTTTGATTTGCGCTGATGCAATGGAATCTGATTTTAAAACGATCGCTGACAAATTGGTGGTTTCAATAAGTCAGAATGCTGGACAATTTTGTACTTCTCCCGGAATACTATTTTTGGAAAACTCGGTGAAACGTGCTGAATTTGTTAGTTATCTGGTAGAAGGACTTTCCAGAATAGCTCCACAAGTCATGCTTGGAAAAGGAATTTTGAAAAATTATCAAGCCAGAGTTACTGAGATAAACAACAAACATGAATTGTTGTTGGAAGGAAAAATCACTTCTAATAGTATTTGTCCGTCTGCAGTTTTGGTTTCAAGCGAACAGTTTATTGCTGATCCTGTTTTTCATGAAGAAGTTTTCGGGGCTTTTGTCTGCATTGTAGAGTGCGATTCAATGGATGAAGTGGTCAGTTCATTGCATGTTCTGGACGGACAACTAACAGGGAGTGTCTTTACCAATTCTCAAAGAAACTTCAATTTTTTATTACCAATATATCAACATAAAGTTGGTCGAATAATAGTAAATGGAGTTCCAACAGGGGTAGAAGTTAGTGTTGCTCAGCAGCATGGTGGACCATTTCCAAGTTCATCGTCTTTTCTTACGTCAGTTGGCTCAGATGCAGTACTGCGTTGGGTTCGGCCGGTTTCAATCCAGAATGCTACGGAAAATTGGCTCCCCGATTTGTTAAGAAAGTAAAACATTTGTTACGATTTATCATAACTTAACAATAGAAGCTTGGTAAAGCCGAAATAGAGAATTTAATTTGTTTCCGATGTTGGATTTGTGCAGATTGAATTGTTCAACCAACCACTTTTATATATTTGTATTAAAATTAATGGTTATGTCAGAAGAACAAGAGAGAAATTTGAAGCCAGTATTTACAGCGATTATCGTTTTTTTACTGGCAGTGACGGGGGTGATGTCTTACTTATGGTATTCCACACGAGGTGAATTAGCAGAAACTAGAACCAAGTTGGAAAATGCAGAGAAAGACATGGAG
>CAMLET010000402.1 GCA_946479125.1 uncultured Flavobacteriales bacterium | reverse complement strand
AATATAATATGCAATAGAATCTGAAGTAAAATGAACTGTCGATTTACACAAACTGTCGTTCGATAACGTTACACCTTTCCTCTCAGCTGAGCCACAGAAACCGCTGGGATCAGCAGCAGAAAAACAACAGAACAAAAAAATCCTTTCATTCAGCTAACTTACAGCAGAATAACAAGTACGTCAATAAATCAAATGCTGTATTCTTCTAACTTCACAGAAATGAAAAACAAAGTGATTTCATTGTAACGGATTGATAAATCGAATATCGATAAATTCTAGGAGTTGACATGATATTTTAGATTAAATTCGAATCAGTGAAATCAAAATCATCTATGAGAAATCAATTTATAACTTCCATTTTTATACTCTGTTCCATTGTGCTTTTTGCAAATGACGGCGCCTATCTAACAAAAGGTGGCGTATTTTATCCTACAACAGAAACTAAAATTTCTATGGATAAAGAACATTTAAGTTTCAAGGTTGTTGATGGCTGGTGTACGGTTAATATTGCTTTTGAATTTAACAATCCCGAAAATGAGGAACGAAAAGTAACTGTTGGTTTTCAGGCACCTACTGCAGTGGGCGATGTTGACGAAGAAACACTGGCATCCAACATGATTAAGGACTTTATGGTTCAGCAAAACGGATCAATTCTACCTTATCAACTGCAAATTGCTGAATGCGAAGATTGTCCACTCAAAAACATTGGAGAATGGACGCCAAACCATCAAGCGGATATGGGAGTGTATGTTTATCTATTCGAAATTGTTTTCAAACCCGGAATTACGAAAATCAACCACAGTTATCGTTTTCCTGCAAGTACGATGGTTTTTAAGCATCAGATGTATGACTACATTTTAACAACGGGATCAAAATGGGCTGGTGGTACAATCAAGGATTTGACCGTTGAAATGGATTTGGGTCCAAACACTTACTTCTTTGTAAAAGACGTTTTCGGAAAAAACGCAGATTGGCAAGTTGTAGGAACTGGTAAAGTCACCAACAAAAAATATACGGAATACGATGAACTTGAACATCGCATGGTCCGAATACTTTCAGGGAAATTGCAAATTCATGTAAAGAATCTGAAACCAACAAATAACATTCAATTCGGAATCCATGACCGACTTTCTTTTATCGATCAAACATTAAATGCTAAGGAACTTGAAGAAGATAAAGTTTATATGTTGAATGAATATCGATTAGAAAACGCCACAAAGGAAAAACTTCGAATTCTTAGAAACACAATTTACGCTCAACATGGACTCTCCTTCGGATCAAAAGATCTGCAAACTTATTTTTCGCAGTTCGACTGGTACATTGCAGATCCAAATCTGAAACAAGCGGATATTGAACTAACTGCCGAGGAGACAGAACTACTCCACTTGATCCAAAACAAAGAAAAAGAAATTACGAAGTAAATGAAGATCCTGGTCTTTCTTGCATTCAGCTTACTCGTGATCGTTTCTTGCAGCGAAAGCAAATCGAACGTCAAAAAAACGAAAGTCAAACAACAGAAAAACTACATTTTCTTTCTTCATAATCGTTTTGTGGAAGAGTTTGATCTGGAAGAAAAACATCCTGAATATGGAAAAGCGGAATACCACGAAATTGTAGCAAAATTTCGTAAAGATGGATTTGTTGTTATCAGTGAAAAGCGCAAGAAAGGTACTGACCCAAAAGTATATGCTTTAAAAGTCAAAGCGCAAATTGATAGTTTACTGAAAACTGGAGTTGAGCCAAATCACATAACTGTTATCGGGACTTCGAAAGGCGGATATATTGCGCAATATATTTCTACTTATCTGAAAAATCCAGAAGTCAATTTTGTTTTCATTGGATGCTTCTCTCAAAATGATGTAACAACACATCCTGAAATCAATTTGTGTGGGAACGTTCTAAGCATTTACGAAGCTAGTGACTCCCTAGGGCGTTCTGGAATTAAACGAGTAGAAAGTTCTAAATTCACCGTCAAACAGTTTACAGAAATTGAGCTCAAGACTGGATTAAAACATGGATTTCTTTATCACCCAATGAAAGAATGGATTGTTCCGTGTGAGCTTTGGGCAAAACGTGATTACCAAAAGATCTTGTATTAAACTTTCACTCTCGATTCCAGGACACTCAAAATCTCCTCGAACGAAACTTCCTTTGCTCTCAGTAAAACCAAATAGTGAAACAACAAATCCGCTGCTTCCTCTTTGAATAATTCCGGTTCATTTCTCATCGCTTCAATCACAATCTCCACTCCTTCCTCTCCTACTTTTTGAGCAATCTTGGGCAATCCTTTCTCAATTAAAGACTGAATATAAGAACCTTCTTTGGGTACTGAAAAACGCGAATCAATTGTTGAAATCAATTTTTTCAATGGATCAAAACTATCTGCTTTCGGTTCACCAAAACAAGTTGTAGCACCCGTATGACAAGTTGGACCGTCAGGAATTACTTGTATCAGAAGTGTATCTTCATCACAATCCAATTTCCAGTCGACCATTCTCAAAAAATTACCTGATGTTTCTCCTTTCACCCAAATTTCATTTCTCGATCTTGAAAAAAATGTCACTTTTCGTGTTAATAATGTCAAGTTAAACGACTCTTGGTTCATGTAACCAAGCATTAAAATGTTTTTGGATCCAGCATCTTGTATTATTGCCGGGATTAATCCATTTTCGTTGTATTTCATACTCTAATTCTTAATTTCTTACATAATTCATTTTTCAATTCAGGAACCGAAATCTCACCAAAGTGAAAAATACTTGCTGCCAATCCACCGGTGACTGATGTTTCAGCGAATAATTCCTCAAAATGGCTGCTCGTTCCCGCTCCGCCCGAAGCAATGATTGGCACATCAACAAGTTCTTCCACTTTTTTGTAAAAATCAAGATCAAAGCCATTTTTTGTTCCGTCACCGTCCATAGAAGTAATCAGTAATTCTCCAGCTCCCAAACCAACCACTTTTTGACACCAGGTTAACGCGTCAATTCCAGTATCTCTTTTTCCACCGTGTGTGTGGACCATCCAACCCGCATTTGTTTTACGAATGTCTATTGCAACTATAACACATTGTCGACCAAACTCATTGGCCAATTCAGTAATTAATTCTGGTTGTTTAACCGCCGAAGAATTCACTGAAATCTTATCAGCTCCACTTCTCAACAATTTTCTCGCAGTCTCCACAGAGGAAATTCCACCGCCAACTGTAAATGGAATATTCACTTGACTAGCTACTGCTTCAACAATTGGAAGAAAAGTTTCACGTTCTTCGTTCGTTGCTAAAATATCCAATAAAACCAATTCGTCTGCTCCTTGCTCAGCATAGAATTTTGCCAATTCCACTGGATTTCCTGCATCACGAATGGATTCAAAATTGATTCCTTTCACTGTTCTTCCGTTTTGGATATCCAGACACGGAATAATTCTTTTATAAACCTCCATCGTTAAAGTTTTTCAGTTCGTTTAATGAAATCTTTCCGTCCAAAAGTGCTTTTCCGACAACACAAGCGTGACACCCAACTATTCGCAGCTCTTCCAAATCAGAAAGACTTTCCACTCCACCGCTT
>CAMLET010000401.1 GCA_946479125.1 uncultured Flavobacteriales bacterium | reverse complement strand
ATTGAGGCTTGATGTAAATTACAAGTTCCGGGCACATTCAAATTCTGAAATATAATAACCACAGACAATTAGGAAAATGAAACTTAGAACAATCGACGAAATATAAAACGCTTTGTTCATGGAGTAATAGCTTATAATCGACAAAATAATCAATTTCATCAATAATAAACCGCGTTTTGTCGAAAACATTTTTTAGTCAGTCGACAACACAGAATAAAGCGTTTCTGTTTCGCTTATGTTCATTTGAACCAGTTTCCATGAAACGAAACGAATTAAAAGATTGTCTATCTCACGCTTATTCAATTGCACAGATCTGTAAAGCTTACTTAGAGTAATGCCTTCTTCAGGAATGTTTCGAAGTAATTCGATTTCATTCTCGCCAAATTGCTGCGGTCTGTCGTTAGGGAACCCAGCTCTTTTCCAAACTCCAAGTAGAATCTTGTTCGCCATCAAGGTTGAATCCTGAACGCGGACATAAGCTCGTAATCTTCCTTCTTCATCAAAAGCCATTACAGGTTTTTTGTCTGATTTTGGAATCCAGATATCTAGCACCAATTTCATGTCTTCCTGCCAAACTTTCGATTCAAATTCCAATTTAGGGCTGCAATACATTTCTGCTGCGGCCTGAATCATATGAATTTCCTCATTCGGATCTACACCAGCAATTTTTCCATTGTCTTTTACTCCAATGAGTAAACGACCTCCATCTGTATTTGCAAAGGCACAAAGTGTTCGCGCTATCTTCTTTGAATCGTCGATGCGAAACTTAAAATCAAGTTGCTGATGCTCGCCTTGAGCGATGAGAGACTTTAATTCAGACATAGAACAAAAATAACTACGAATTTCGATATCTCGACTCCGCTCGATAACCGAAAATCAGTGTAAGAAAAGAAATTTCAATTTTTAATTTGAAATAAGGAATAAAGGTCATCGAGCGTAGTCGAGATGCCACAGTTCCCAAGCTTTCAATGCTTGTTCTTTCAACATTGATTCTCCATTCAGAATTGTAGCGCCATTTTCCTTAGAAAGTCGAAGGAATTTTGTTTCTGCGGGATTGTAGATCAAATCAACACACAAATGGTCTTCAGTTAAGAATTCAAACGGGAATTCCACACAATCATTAACATTGGGCGCAGTTCCTAGCGGTGTGCAATTAACAACCAGCTTAAAGGCATTCACCATGTTTTGATTGATATCAGCATATGAAAACTGATTGCCTTCCGGATTTCTGGACACAAAATGTACATCTATACCAATATTCTTCAAAACGTAAGCAACAGCTAATGAAGCGCCACCAGTTCCAAGCAACAAAGCTCTTTCGTGCTTATTGGTTAGAAACGGTTTAATGCTTTGGTGAAACCCATGCGCATCTGTATTGTAACCAATGGTCTTTCCATTTCGAAAGACAACGGTGTTTACAGCTCCAATTTTCTCAGCTTCTGGGGAAAGTTCGTCCAAAAAAGGAATGATCGATTGCTTGTACGGAATTGTAACGTTTAACCCGGAATACTCGGCACTTTTCAAGACTTCTTCCACCAACGAAATATCAGTCAACTCTATATTCTCATAGGTATCTGACAATCCTTCTTTTTCGAATTTAGCAGTAAAGAACTGCTTCGAAAAGGAATGAGAAAGTGTTTTCCCGATTAAGCCGTATTTAGCCATTTTTCTTCGCTCGTTTCGCCTTAATAAAGCTGATAATCATTGGAAGTACAGAAATAAAAATGATTCCCAAACAAACCTTCTCAATGTTTTCTTTGATCCAGGTTACGTTTCCAAGGAAATATCCTGCCAGTGTCAAACCACAGATCCATAGAACTCCGCCTAGAATATCAAATGGTAAAAACTTCTTTGAGTAATTCATTTTACCTATTCCAGCCGCGAATGGAGTAAATGTTCGTACGATTGGAACAAAACGAGCCATGATAATTGCTTTAGTTCCGTTTTTGTCGAAAAATGCTTGTGTTTGATCAATGTACTTTTCTTTTACCAATTGTCGACCACGAATTTTCCAGTGCAACACTTTTAAACCTAGTTTTCGACCAATCCAATAGTTTACATTATCACCCAAAATAGCTGCAATAACCAGCAAAACCAATAAATACATCAAATTTAATTCTCCGCTTGCAGCGAATAATCCAGCAGTGAACAATAATGAATCACCAGGTAAAAATGGCATAACCACTAATCCCGTTTCAACGAAAATGACTAGAAAAAGAATGACGTAAATCACATTCTGATATTCTCTTAAGAAAACATCAAAATGTTGTAGGTCGAATAGTTTATGAAAAAAGTCTAACATAGTAGTTTAATACATTTCGTTTGTAGGGTCATATTTCGCAGCCCAAGCTGTTACTCCACCACCCATAATTGCTACGTTTCCGAAGCCGTATTCTGTTTCCAAAAGATTCGCAAGCGCCTCTGCTCTTCTACCCGTTTTACAAACCAAAATAATTTGCTTGGAAGAATCCAATTCCGAAACTGAATCCACCAAATTCGCCATAGGAATATGTTTGATCCCAATTCCATAAATGGAAAGTTCCCAATTTTCACGAATATCAATTAACATAACGGCATTAGATGTAAAACACTCCTTACAATCTTCAACGGAAAGCACTTTCATTCTCAATTAATTTTGCGACAAAGATAATCCTTTGGATAAATCAACACTCTTATTGTGAATCCGCACATTGGATTGCTATTTCAGCAAATCGGAAACAATTTGTTTCACCGGACGAACAGCTTTAACAGATTCGATACTTGGTCCGGCACACCAAATACTTTGATACGTATTTTCAAATGCTGCTTTTCTTAGCTTCTTCATTCCTTTCAGAAAAGTGAACATCTTCACCCATTTCTTTAGGCGTTTATTCTTCGAAAAGAACCTTTCCATTCCTGACTGTTCCGTTCCAATTTCCTTTACGTAAGGTGTATTGATAACCGTACAAGGTGTTCCTGAAAGTCGGGTTGTTAAAACAATATCTTTTGCACCGTATTTTACACAGGCATCTTTATAATCTGACGAAACTCCTGACTCTTCTGAAGCAATGAAAATAGAACCAATCGAAAATCCATCGGCACCAAAGGCAATTACTTCCTCCATTTCTTTCTTAGAACCAACTCCACCGGCAGAAATTACCGGAATTGAAACCTTTGATTTTATGTCCTGAATTAATTCTTTAGCAGAAAGATTTCCTGCATGTCCACCTGCCTTGCTATTCACAGCTATCACAGCATCAGCACCTAAACCTGCAACTTTAATCGCCTGCTCGGTATTCACTACGTCACAAAAAACCTTGATTCCCACTTTGTGCGATTCTTCGATCACATGCTTCGGATTCCCCAATGAAGTAATAATGAAGTCAACACCTATTTCTGTACAAACTTTCAATTGTTCCTCCATTCGAATATTGGAAGCATTTACTATTAAGTTGATTCCGATTGGACCCTGAGCTTCATTTTTCATTCGAACCAATCCTTCACGAAACTGTTCTGTGGTTCTGTAATTTAATGCAGGAATAGCACCCGCAATTCCAGATTTACTAGCGGCAATCATCATTTCCTCG
>CAMLET010000400.1 GCA_946479125.1 uncultured Flavobacteriales bacterium | reverse complement strand
CTGCTCCGGCGTTTCCATCTCAAACGAGTACACCTGTAGTTACAGGGGTTTGGTCGCCGGCAGCTATTAGTAATACTGCCAGCGGAACATACACATTCACGCCAAATGCCGGACAATGTGCTGGTCCAACATCAATTAACATAACCGTAAATTCACAACCAACAGTAACACCTTCAAGTAATTCACCAATTTGTGCTGGTGATGCATTGAATCTTTCTGGAAATACAGTTGCGGGTGCAACATACAATTGGGATGGACCAAATTCGTACGATTCTAATCTGGAAGACCCAACAATTGCTGTAACTACTGCAACTAATGCTGGAGTTTACACCTTGAACATTACAGATGGAAACGGATGTACCAATTCTGCAACGACGACGGTGGTAATTAATACGGAAACACCTCCGGTACTTACCCCAGCTGGTCCTTTCTGCGAAGAAATTACAACTCCGGTTAATTTGACCGCAAATGTTGCTGGAATAACCTGGTCCGGAAATGGAATTACCAATCCAAACGGAGAATTTACACCTTCAGTTGCGGGAGTGGGAACACATACAATTACAGCTACAAATACTCAGGGGTGTGGCGGAGTTCAGACCATGAATATTGTAGTGAATGCAGCACCAACATCAGATTTTTCAGCAGATGTCTTGAGTGGCTGTGAACCATTGACAGTAAACTTTACTTCAGATCCCGGAATGACGACTTCTACCTGGAACTTGAGTAATGGAACACCACAGAATGGAGTTGGAGGAATTCAACATGTTTTTCCGGCAGGGATTTACACCATAACATTAACCAATGAATTGGGGGGATGTACTGGTGCTACAACAAAGTTGAGCTACATCAATGTTTTCCCGAATCCTTTAGCAGGATTTATTCCAAATCATACACAACTGGATATTACAGATACGGAGGTTCATTTCATGAATCAATCTGAAAATGGAACCACATATGCCTGGGATTTCGGAGATGGAACAACGGGAAGTACCTTAGAAGATCCAACCCATAATTTCCCTTCTTCACCAGGCGAATATTTGGTAACGCTTACAGTTACAAGTCAGAACGGTTGTATTGATGGAACGAGCTGGTTGATTGTAGTTGCAGAAGATCGATTAATCTATGTTCCGAATACCTTTACTCCGGATGGAGACGAACACAACAATTTCTTCCTTCCGATTATCTCTGGCGGATATGATTTGTTGAATTACGAATTGACATTGATGAATCGTTGGGGTGAAGTTCTTTTCGAGTCGAAAGATGTGAATTGGGGCTGGGACGGAACCTATCACGACAAACTGGTTCAGCAAGGAACATACATTTGGATGATTCGAATCAAGGACAAATACAACGATAAGTATTATACTTACAACGGACATATTACTTTGATTAGATAGAAAAAGGTTCAAAAAGTTCAATGGTTCAAATAGTTTGAATTAAGTATTGAACTTTTGATCTCTTTGAACTAAATGGAACTGTCGCTTTGAAACTTATCATAACCATATCGATCCTCTTTCTTTCATTGCTCGGCAATGCACAGCCAAGTTATTCTCGTATTCATAAATTTGGCTGGGAACCTTGGAAAACGATTCTAACGTATTATGATTCTACAAACGTTGTAAAGGATATTCATAAACATAAGTTAAAGTCAAAATGCTTAGGAAGTACTACATGGATTACAAAGCATAAGCTAACCAAGTTTGATGAGAACGGAAATTGGTATTTGAAGACAAAATATAAAACCAATGCGGGATGTTTTCACTTTAAGACCAGAGTAATCTGGAAAAGAGAACGGAAGGAGTATGCCCCTGCTGAAGAATAGCAGTTTATATTTTGATCAGGGATGATCTTAATGTTTCAATAAATTCATTTGAATGAAATTTGGTTTGATTTTCTTTTCTGTGTTTTTTACACAACTTGTCTTCTCCCAGAAAGTGAAAGCAAGTGATCTTCAAGGCTCATGGCATCTGAAGTTTTTCCAATCCAATGTTCCTGATATCTCATCGCAAGAATATTCCGTACCCGACATTGATGGTGATATGTCGTTTGATCAAAGTTATGGTCCCGAAAGCTATTACAAATCGACTGAATACTGGGTAATTAAGGGTCAAAAAGTGTCTTGTATAGATTATCCATGTTGTTTACTTGGTTCAGGTAAATTGGTGTCAACTGACTCTTCAACGGAAATTCATTTTACAAAGAACGATTTGAATGACATGTATTACACACTGAGTTTAAAGAACGACACCCTTTCTGCTTCGAATTTCATGCATACGTATTATTTGGTACGTGATACCTTGGATTCAGACACCTTGTATCCACTGACTCGTGGTAAAATCAATACGGAATGCTTACTGGGAACCTGGGAAATTCCGGTTGGTGAAGTATCTGTTCCATTTGACGCAATTGTGGTTTCATATCCTTGGAAAATGGTGGATACTCTCACAGTAAACCAACGAAACATCAATTGGTATTGGTCGAAAAACCGTTTTTACCTGGATGTGGATGGCGTAAAACGTCCGTTTAGGGTAAGAAAGGTCTCCAATTCGGAAGAAAGTCTCATTCTCGTTCCTGAAAGATGGGTGAAATTCTACATCAAACGCGATAATCTGAATGATTATCAAGTTGATCACGTCTGGCTTCGAAGAGTTGAACAAGACCAGGACTATTAATAATTCCCCGCAGATTCACAGATGAAAAGAGCGCTTACCAGACGCTCGTACTTTACGAGTCCGTCCTATGCTGAGCTTACCGAAGTATAGGCAATCTTTAATGAGTTTTTCTTTGTACGATTCTAGGATGCATTTTCAGAAAAGCTATGTTATCTCTGATTTTCCTATGTGACTATGTGTTTGAGAAAAGAAAAGCCCAAATTTCCCTATTTTTATGTCATGAGCGAAGAATTATTGAAAGTACTAAAGACGCGTTTCGAGAAGAACATGCAACGTCATGAAGGTTTAGAATGGAGTAAGGTGGAAGCGAAGTTGACTGCTAATCCAAAGAAATTGGCTGTTATAGATGAAATGGAACTGACTGAAGGTGAGCCAGATGTTATTGGTTTCGATAAGAAAACCGGAGAATTCATTTTCATAGATTGTTCTGCTGAAAGTCCAAAAGGACGTAGAAGTTATTGCTTCGATAGAGCTGCCTGGGAATCAAGAAAAGAACACAAGCCAGCAAATAATGTAATGGAAGCTGCCAAAGAGATGGGAGTGGAGCTACTTTCTGAAGAAGATTACCGTGAACTACAAAAACTCGGAAAATTCGATTTGAAAACTTCAAGCTGGGTACAAACTCCTGATAATATTAGAAAACTAGGTGGGGCTTTGTTCTGCGATAGAAGATATGATACTGTTTTTCTTTATCACAATGGCGCGGAATCGTATTATGCCGCACGTGGGTTTAGAGGAATGATTCGGGTATAATAAGCTCCCGCAAAGAACGCAGAGACCGCAAAGGAATTATTGTTTGAATTTTCAATTGTACAAATTTTGCGTCCTTCGCGCACTTCGCGGGAATCGAAAAAAAAAACGCCTGCCCTTTGCAAGACAGACGTTCATTTTGTTATTGGC
>CAMLET010000399.1 GCA_946479125.1 uncultured Flavobacteriales bacterium | reverse complement strand
CGACCACCGAGATCTACACTCTTTCCCTACACGACGCTCTTCCGATCTATCTTACCTGTTTGAGAAACGATGCTTTCGCCATTTTTCCCTAAAGCAGCTTCATTGTCTTTGATCTTTTGCTCTGCTTCGGCTATTTTCTTCTTGTAATCTTCAATATCTTTTTTCGAGGTTTCGATGGATTTCTCCAAATCACTCTTATCCTTTTCCATGTCTTTCAGGATCTTCGCTTCAGCAGCCAACTCCAACGCAACACCTTCGTTCGCTGTTTTCAGTCCGAATTTTTGTGCTCTATCCTTTATTGCTTTGTATTGTGCTCCGTGCTCGCTGCTTGAAAGGTAGGCACCTCCCAAATCCACGGCAAACGCAACCTGAACAACATCGCCACTTTGGATCACTTTTGCATAACCATCAAAATGTTTGTCACCCATTGCCTTCATCGTTGTTTGCATAGCAATGTATTCGCCTTTTGTAGATTCGAATTTTCCTCCCCAATCTTTCATTTCGCTCTTCAATTCCTTTTCTACAACATCTTTTGATGCGTAAGGAATTGTAACTACGATGGCATTGTGACTTCCGTTATTGAATGAAACTGATTTTTCATCAATTTTTACTTCTTGGGCAAAAGAAAATGAAACAATTGCAGAAGCAGCAATCGATCCCATTAGAGAGTAGATGTTGTTCATGGTTTTATAATTTAGTTTCTAAAATACGAAATATCGAGAGAATAATAATTAGAAATTAGAGAATGGGACTTCGACTCCGCTCAGTCACCACCCATTCTCTATTTTTGTTTCACTGCTTTCTGTCTTCTTTAATGATTAATTTTACGCATGCGTTTTTCAGAAATTGTTGGTCAAGACGAAGTAAAAAATCACATTATCCAGGAGATTCAATCCGGGAAAATGAGTCATGCCCAGCTGTTTCTTGGAAAATTTGGCTACAGTTCCCTCCCACTTGCGCTGGCTTTTGCACAATACCTTTATTGTCAAAATAAAACTGAAAAAGATAGCTGTGGCACTTGCGATTCTTGTCGAAAAGTAAGCTCACTTCAGCATCCCGATTTACATTTTTCGTTTCCAACGGTGCAATCGAAATCCAAGAATTCGGATGGTTTCTTAAATGAATGGCGAAAGATTGTGAAGGAGAATCCATTGTTCAGTCCGCATGAATGGTGGAAATACATGGACGAAAAAGGTACAAAACCAATTATCGGAACTGACGAAAGTGCGAGCATCATCAAAAAAATGGCGCTTCGTTCGTTTGAAGGTGGATACAAGATCATTGTCATGTATCAGGCGGAAGCGATGAATGAAACCTGCGCCAATAAATTGCTGAAATTGTTGGAAGAACCGCAGCCAAAAACCATTTTCATTCTTCTTGCTGAAAGTACGGTTCAGGTATTACCAACCATTCTTTCCAGAACACAGGTTGTGCGTATTCCTTCCTATTCCATCGACGTATTAACACACTATTTGGAGCAAAAAGGCGCTGGAAGAGAAGTATCCATTTCACTTGCAGCCAGAGCAGAAGGCAGTTTACAAGTTGCTAAGCAAAATTTGGAGGAATCGGGTGATACGGCGGAAAATCGAGAACTTTTCATTCAATTAATGCGTGTTTGTTTCAAGAAAGAAGTGAATTCGATGTTGGATTGGGTGGGACTCATCGGAATGAAATCGCGTGAAGAACAAAAGATTTTCGTGGATTACAGTTTACACATGGTTCGCCAAAGTTTATTGAAGAATTACACGGAAGAAATGCTTGTTCGCGTTTCACCCGAAGAAGCTCAATTCTTAGCTAATTTCTCACGTTTTATCACCAATAATAACTGCCTGGATTTCATGCAATTATTCACCGATGCGCACTACCACCTCAACCGAAATGCTCACGGACAACTGTTATTCACAAACCTGTGTTTCCAAGTGATGCGTTTCATACACAAAGCATAGGACATTATTTCTTATTTTTACATTTCAAATAATACAAAACTATGGGATGTTCCTCATGTAGCAGTGGAGGTGGTACACCACGCGGCTGTCAAAATAATGGAACCTGTAGTTCTGGTGGGTGCAACAAATTAGGTGTATTCGATTGGTTAGCAAATATGCAGATGCCAAGCGGACAAACACCATATGATATACTGGAAATACGCTTTAAAAACAGCCGCAAGGCCTTTTATCGCAATGCTAAAAACCTGTCGCTGCAAGTTGGCGACGCAATTGTGGATGAAGCAAGTCCGGGTTACGATGTAGGAATCGTTTCTGTTGTTGGAGAACTCGCTAGAATTCAGGTCAAGAAAAAGGCTCCAAGCCTTAAACCTATGGAAGTGCGTAAGATTATTCGCATTGCCAGTCAGGAAGATATTGATAAATGGTCGGAAGCACGTTCACTTGAGCGTGAAGTAATGTTTCAGGCAAGAACGCTTGCTGTAAATCTAGGTTTGGAAATGAAAATTTCTGACGTAGAATACCAGGGCGATTTAACGAAAGCAACATTCTACTACACAGCTGAAGGTCGTGTGGATTTCCGTCAGTTGATCAAAGACATGGCGGATAAGTTCAAGATCCGCATTGAAATGCGCCAAATTGGTAGCAGACAAGAAGCTCAGCGTTTAGGTGGAATTGGATCTTGTGGTCGGGAATTATGTTGTTCAACATGGTTGACCGATTTCCGTTCAGTTTCAACTGCAGCAGCACGTTACCAGCAATTGTCGCTTAATCCGCAAAAATTAGCCGGACAATGTGGTAAGCTGAAATGTTGTTTGAACTACGAATTGGACATGTATTTGGAGGCCATCAAAAGTTTCCCAACAAACGATACAAAACTTCAAACGGTTAAAGGATTTGCTGTTCACATCAAAACCGATGTCTTCAAAAGACAAATGTGGTATGTTCTTCACGAAGAAGGCGCATTTGCTCCAGCTATTGTACCATTAACGCCAGAACGCGTTAAGGAGATTATTAAGATGAATCAAGACGGGAAAAAACCGCAAGATTTAAAGGAATTTGAAAAAATCGTTGAGAAAAAAGAACCTGATTACGATAACGTAGTTGGTCAGGATTCATTGAATCGTTTCGACAATAAATTTTCTTCTACTAAAAACAAGAAGAAGAAAAAACGTCCGCAAGGAAATGCTAATGCTTCGTCCGCACAAGGTGCAACTCAAGTTCAGGAACAAAAACCTAAACAACAGCAGCAGCCGAAGCAGCAACAGCAACAAAAACCTCAGCATAATAAACCGCAACAGCAGCCAAAACCTAAAACCAATGATGGAAATGTAGAGGCAACGGCTCAAACTGGTGAAGGTGCACAGAAGAAAAAGCGCTTCAATAAACGAAGACCACCGCGTAAAAACAATGGACCAAATGAACAACAAGGTGCTTAAATTCGTTCTTGCATTGGTAGTTGCTACAACTTTAGTCAGTTGTGGCGATTCTCCTTTGTTTACTGAAACTGTAGCGTTTCCGAATAATACCTGGACGCTGGAGAATAACCCTGTTTTTATGGTTGATATTCCCGATACACCTAAGTTTTATACGGTTGATGTAACTGTGAGAACTACCACTGATTATTCGTACA
>CAMLET010000398.1 GCA_946479125.1 uncultured Flavobacteriales bacterium | reverse complement strand
TAGCGTTCCTTCCTCCAAAAATCGTTGACAAACCTACAGATCAGGAGATGGCTACTCAGGATGAGTTAACTCAAACCAATGCTGGTTCTTCAACTCAAAACGGTAGTGATTTTGGTAGTGGTACTACACCAGAGCCAGAACCAGAACCAGTAAAAGATCCGGAACCAGAACCAATTCTTGACATTGTTGAGGAAGAAGCTGAGTTCCCTGGTGGACAAGGTGAGTTGGCAAAATACCTTATGAAAAACATCAAGTATCCTGAAATGGCTCTTGATGCTGGAATTGGAGGTCGTGTTTACTTACGCTTCGTTGTTTCTTCAAGTGGAAATATCTCAAACGTAAAAGTTACAAGAGGTATTGCTGACTGTAAAGAATGTGATGAAGAAGCTGTACGCGTTGTAAGAGGTATGCCATCTTGGAAACCTGGTAAAAACAACGGTAAAGCTGTTAACATGTGGTACAACTTACCAGTTAAGTTTACTCCAGGATAGAATTATCATTAATCATATTAATCCCGATCCGGTTCTTACGGGATCGGGATTTTTTATCTCTAAGAATGAACAAAAGTCTCAAATATGTAACTGGTTTCGGCGTGATTGCGATGTGCCTGGTTCTTGCGTATTTCCTGCAATTCTCAGATATATTGTACGACCGTGTTTACGGTGGACGTAGAACAGCAGTTATTTATATGCTTGTGGGATACTCCGTTTTCAGAATTATAAGATTGATACTGGCATACAAAAAAGATAAGATCGATGAAAAACGTACGAATTTTTAGTTTAGCAATCGTCCTTTTGTTTGCATACTCATGCAATACTCCGGTTGGAAACGAATCTGAGTATTCTGGTCATGCAAGTTTCTACGCCGAGAAAAACATTCAGCCCTATATTGAAACTACCCTGGTAGCCTACGGTGGATTTGCACCAAAAGAAAGTTATACGCCAATCTTCAAAAGAGAAATTGACATCGTAAACATCTTTCTTGCAGATAAATCCAACCTAGTTTTCATGTCCAGAGATTTGGATAAATCTGAAAAAGCATTTTTCAAAAACCAAAAGCAAACCATTCGAACCGAGAAAATAATTCTTGGCGCAATTGCCTTAATCTCACCAATGGGAGAAGACAGCACTTATACTGAAAATGAGTTTATGGAATTATTGGTCAGCAATGACGAGAATTCCCCAAAGATCTTGTTTGATGACGTTCAAAGTGCCAACTTCAACTATTTCTACGACAAATTAAAAAAGCAGGGAAAGAAATTTGGTAAACACGTAAAGTGTTTGCACAGCAATACAGAAGTGATCAACTATATGAAAGATCACAAACAATGCATCGGAGTTATCGGATATAACTGGATCAGTGATATAGACGATAAGGAAGTTCTAAAAAGCATGGAGAATGTGCAACTGGTTCAGGTTTCAAAAGGAAATAGTTCAAACTACGTAATTCCTACAATGTATTACGTTTATGAAAAACAATATCCATTCACCCATTTTTGGTACGCGCATTATCATGGTGGAGACAAAGCATTGGAAGCAGGATTATTGAATTATATCATAGATGAAAAAGGTCAATTGATCGCGAAAAAATCTGGTTTACAACCATATTATCGTGTTTCAAGAGAATTTAAGTTCGTTTTTGAATAGCACAATACAATTAGCATACATTTCACTCAAAAGAAATCTTAAAATTCAGTTAATAAACAGAAGATTCTGTAATTTGGCAAGACAATTGCAAATGGCAGTTACAACAAAAAAGTTATGAATAAGAAAATCATCGTTGGACTATTAGTTATGCTTTCAGTAGGTGCTCAGGCACAAACTTTGAAAGATGCAAAAAAGAAAGCTGAAAATGAGCGCTACGAATTAGCAAAGGCAGATTTTAAAGCTTTAATACAAAAAGACCCTGCAAATGTGGAATACGCATTTTGCTATGGAAACCTTCTTTGGTCGTTGGAAGACGAAAAAGGAGCAATTGAGCAATTTAAATCTGCAGCATCAAAAAATCCTGAAGATAAATTGGCTCAAGTTTCCGGAGCAAAAGCAACTTACCTTTCTGGTGATACAACAACAGCCGGACAACAATTCAATGCAGTTCTTAAAAGCACAAAACAAAAAAATGTATGTGTTTTAATGGCAATTGCTGAAACATATGCTACAGGTAAAATCAAGAATTTACCATTGGCAGAAAAGTACTTAAACAAAGTATTGTCTTTGGAGCCAAACAACATTCAGGCACTACAACTTTTAGGAGATGTTATTCTTGACCAAAGTACAAGTCGTGTTTCTGAAGCGGTTGACAAATACAATCAGGTTTTGAAATTGGAGCCAACAAATGCAGAGGCAATTGTGAAAAAATCATATATCTACGAACGTGTAAACAACATTGACGCAGCTATTGAAGGTTACGAGCAAGCAATTAAGATCGATCCAAATTTTGGTCCTGCATACCGTCGTATGGCTGAAGCGCAAATGAGTGCTAAGAAAGATTATGCAAAAAGCGCAACATACTGGACAAAGTATCTTGAATTAAACAACGATCCACAAGCTCGTTACCGTTACGCAACTTCTTTATTTGTTGGAAAGCAATATGCTCCTGCACTTGAAGAATTGAACAAAGTAGAGCAAGCTGGTATTGTAAACTTCTATACAAAAAGAATGAAATTCTACTCTATGTACGAATTGAATTCAACTACTGCTGATCCTGCAAAATACCAGGACGCTTTAGGAGTTGCTCAGGAGTTCTTCAACATGGTTGAGCCGACTAAAATCATCGGAAGTGATTACAATTATTTAAGTAACATCTATCTGAAACTGGGTAAAACAAATGAAGCGATTGCTACATTGGTAAAATCAGCTGACAAGAACAAAGAAGCTGGAGATCAGTTAACTACTATTGGTAATACTGCATTTAAAGCGAAAGACTTCAAATTGGCAATTACTGCATATCAGGCGAAGCTTGACAATATGCCTGAAAAAGTAAAAGGAACAGATGCTTTCGAACTAGGAAGAGCTTATTACTTTGATACGGATAAAAACTTCGTGAAAGCAGATTCAGCATTCTCATTACTTACACGTTTGAATCCAAGTTTTGCACTAGGTTACTTCTGGAAAGCAAGAGCACAATCTCAATCAGATTTGGACATCAACAAAAGAACATACGTGGCTCAGCCATACTACCAAATGTTCTTTGATAAATTGACAGATGCAAATAAAGCTGACGCAGGTTACAAAGATTACATCAAAGAAGCAAGTTTGTACTTAGGTGATTACTATGTAAACTCACCAGCTAAAGATCCAGTAAAAGCAAAAATGTACTGGCAGCAAGTATTGACTATCGATCCTGCGAACGAACAAGCAAAGATCTATTTCAAGACTCACTAATAAAGAATATATTAATTGCAAATCCTCGCTCTTTAAGCGGGGATTTTTTTTATTTAATGAGCCCCCATCGAAGGATTATGTGCGGGCGAATCATCATTCGCCTCATTCACCAGATTACCTAAATCAACCATCTTTATCCTTAAATCAAAAACCACTACCGTTCAGGTTTTTTTCGATCATTCTATTGAACCAAAG
>CAMLET010000397.1 GCA_946479125.1 uncultured Flavobacteriales bacterium | reverse complement strand
CCATACAAAACACGTGGAGTACATGAACATCGTAATCATGGTTACAGGATCTATCGTAGGTACTGCATACATTACGGAGTTGTTCATCTCTTGGTACTCAGGTGTAGAATACGAAGCATACGCATTCATTAACCGTGCTGCTGGTCCATACTGGTGGGCATACTGGGCGATGATGACATGTAACGTTATCTCTCCTCAGTTGATGTGGTTCAAAAAGTTACGTCGTTCATTATTGTTCACATTCTTCATCTCGATCGTTGTAAACATCGGTATGTGGTTCGAGCGTTATGTAATTATCGTTACTTCAATTCACAGAGATTACCTTCCATCTTCTTGGTCTATGCACTTCCCAAGTCATATCGACTTAGGTGTATATGTCGGAACGATAGGTTTGTTCTTTGTATTCTTCTTATTGTTTGCTCGTTTCTTCCCTGTATTGGCTTTGAATGAGGTGAAAACAATCTTGAAATCATCAGGTGAATCATTTAAGAACGATACCGCTCCGGTTCACCCTTATTTTGCTAAAAACGGTCATGGTTCACACGGACATGATGACCACGATAATACTCACAATCATTAATAGAAGACATGGCAGACAAAGTAATTTATGCAATGTATGACGACGACGATGTGCTAAAAGATGGCGCAAAGAAGTTGGTAGCTAAAGGTGTTAAAGTTGCTGAGGTGTTCTCACCTTTCCCAATCCATGGAATTGATCCGATTATCGGAATTAAGAATACGCGTTTGGGAATCATGGCTTTCTTGTATGGACTTACAGGAACTATGTTGGCAACAATTGGTATGCGTTACTTCATGATTGAAGATTGGCCAATGAACATTGGTGGTAAACCAAACGAGTCGTACTTAGATAACGTATTGGCGTTTATTCCAATTTCATTCGAGTTCACTGTATTGTGTGCTGCTCACGGAATGGCAATTACATACTTATTGTTGAATAAAACACTTCCAGGTATGCCGGCTTCAAATCCGGATCCACGTACTACGGATGATAAGTTTGTAATGGAAATCCGCACTTCTGATAACCACGGTCATAGCGCTGATGAGTTGTTGGCAATGTTGAATGAAACAGGAGTGATCGAGATCGATCAAAAAGAAATTTAATAATTAGATCCGTCCGCCTTAGGCGTATCAATTTTAAAGAAAATAGAGATGAAAATTAAGTTCAAGGTATTTGCACAGATTTCAGTGGTAGCGCTTTTGGCGACTGCTTGTACATCTGATCCAGATAGTCCGGGGTTAGAATACATGCCAGACATGTATCGTTCTCCTGCAATTGAGCCATACGTGGATTACGCAGAGGTAAAAGGAAGAATTAATGAGGATCAAAAATTAATCAGATCTTCTTTGGTTCCACCTAAGTATACTATTCCTTATTTTTGAACAGATTCAGCTACGGTTGATATCATGTTGCAATACTGTAGAAAACCGGCTGTTGATGCAAATCAATCACATGGTTTGTACGGATGGGATCGCTCTTTGAGTAAAGATGCTGAGTACCTGGCTGCAATCTCTGATATGAACCCATTGAAGATTACAGATGCTGCGAGTGCTACAGCGCTTTTTGCTGAAGGTAAAATGTTGTACACAATCAACTGTAAACATTGTCACGGTGAAAAAGGTGATGGTAACGGACCAATGGTTCAATCAGGAGCTTATTCTGGTGCTGCCGACTTTGGAAACTTGTCAATTGCAGATGGACAAATGTTCTACTCTATTTACTACGGTAAAAACATGATGGGTGCTCACAACTCATTGTTGAACAAGAAAGAGATCTGGACCTTGGTTCACTATATCAAGCAATTGCAAGATAAGAACTACGGAAAGTTTGATCCGGCTGGAAAACCAATGTGGGGTATGACGCAAGCTGCTGATTCAGCTGTAGCTCCAAAAAAAATGTAATTGCTAAACCGATAGAAAACACATAGAAATGGAATTCAAAATAACATCGAAAGCTAAAACATTAACTATAGTTCTGATGGCAATCGGAATTATCGGAATCGGTTTAGGCGTGTTGTGCGAACTTAATCACGATAATGGTGAGTTGCTTGGTCAACGCGTAATGGCGAATTTGCTTGTTGATAGTTTCTTCTTCTTCGGAATTGGAATGGGAGCTATGTTCTTCCTAACACTACAATATGCAACTGAAACAGGATGGTACGCATCTGTAAAAAGAATCATTGAAGCGGTAACTGGTTACATTCCTTGGGGAGCATCGTTCTTACTTTTAGTATTACTTCTTTTAACGTTGAATAACGGTGGTGGAGTTTACTCTTGGATGGATACGGCTCATACGAAAGGTGACGAGATCATGGAAGGAAAAGCGTTCTACCTGAACAAAGGTTTCTTCTGGTTGAGAACTATCGTTTACATTGGGGTTTACATCATTTTCTGGAATGGTTTCAGAAAGCGTTCGTTACAAGAAGATAAAGTAGGGGGAACAGATCTTCACTTCAAGAACTACAAGCGTGGAGCTTTATTCTTGGTTTACTTCGCAGTATTCGTTTGTACTTCATCTTGGGACTGGATCATGTCAATTGATGCACACTGGTTCTCTACTTTGTTCGGATGGTACGTATTTGCTGGAATGTGGTGTTCTGCAATGATCGTTATGGTTTGTTTGACATTGTACTTGAAGAAATTAGGTTACTTACCGAAAGTAAACGAAAACCACATTCACGATTTGGCGAAATGGACATTTGCAACTTCATTCTTGTGGTCTTACTTATGGTTCTCTCAATTCATGTTGATCTGGTATGCTAACATTCCTGAGGAGGTTACTTACTACAAAACAAGAATTGACCATTACAAATTGATGTACTTCTTAATGTTCTTTATCAACTTCGCATTCCCAATGTTGTTGTTGATGTCAAGAGATGCAAAACGTCATGCTGGAGTTTTAACAGCAGTTGGTTTGATCATCTTCGCAGGACACTGGACAGATGCTTACATTATGGTTATGGGTGGTTCTATGGGAACTCATGCTTTCATCGGTTTCTTAGAAATTGGAATGGCAGTATTGTTCTTAGGAATCTTTATCAGAGTTATACTTACTAATCTGACGAAGGCCCCACTCACACCGGTGAATCACCCGTTCTTGGACGAAAGTATTCATCACGAATTCTAATAACGAATAGCTGAAAAAGTAATACGATGACAAAGCTTATTATATTAATAGTAGTTATTTTAGGAGTACTCGCAATTACGCAGTTGGTGCGCTTGTACGAGATTTCTTCTAAATTGAATGGTAGACGCGAGGAAGATATTCCTAACCGCGATAACCGTTTAAACGCAACGTTGTTATTGGCGTTCATGATGTTCATGTTCGGTGGTTTCATTTGGTTGATGTTGAAATATGGTTGGACTGGTCGTGGTGAGGCTGCTTCTGAAAGCGGTGCTGCAACAGACTGGTTGTTGAACCTGAATTTCGTGGTAATTATCGCAGTATTCTTCTTAACGAATTTCTTGTTATTCGTATTTGCTTTCAAATATGTTCGCAAGCCAGGAGTTAAAGCAAACTGGTTCCCACACTCAAACAAGTTAGAGTTGATTTGGACGGTTATTCCTGCATTGGTCTTGGCTGTAATTATCATCC
>CAMLET010000396.1 GCA_946479125.1 uncultured Flavobacteriales bacterium | reverse complement strand
TTCGCCATCGAGGATCAAATCGTCATCAAAATGTTCCAACTCAGGTATCAACGATGCATATTTCGTGTTGAATGAATTTCCATTTCGGGAAACCATTTCCACTTTATTTTCAGCTTGTGTATCAATTTTTGTGACTGCGCGATATCCATCGTATTTCGGTTCGTACATCCATTCTGAACTGTCTTTATGAGAAGTAGAAAGTGTTGCCAACATTGGCTTTTTCAACTTACTCCAAAGCTTGTTAATGTTAATGTTCACTTTCGAATCATCATTCTGCTTACTTGTGGTGGGCGGCTTGTGCTGAGCGTCGTCGAAGTGAGTCGATCCATCATTCTGTTTTTTCGTCGTAGATTTTTTTGAAGAAACAGCCTTCTTTTTAGGGGATTCCTTTACCGGATCGATCTTGGCAATGGCATAACTTTTCAGCGCATGTTCATCTGCTTTCTTGATGAGCAGCCAATTCTTATCAGTTCCATCGTTCATGCGAACCAATGCAAAAGCGCCTTTCAAGTGTTTACCATGAAGAACAAACTTCATATCGCCATCACGGTATTGTTTCAACAGAAGCTTTTCATTGTTCTTTTTAGCGTCAGATTCCAGCGGCTCATACGTTCCATTATCCCAAATATCTACAATTCCGGCACCGTAATTTCCTTCAGGAATTTCACCATAGAATTTTCCGTACGCAAGCGGATGATCTTCCACATGAACAGCCAATCTTCTTTCTCCGGGCACCATTGACGGACCTTTGGGAACTGCCCAACTTTTCAGCACACCTTCCATCTCTAACCGAAAATCATAATGCAAGTGAGAAGCATCATGTCGCTGCACAACAAACGTGAGCTTCTTTGAAGATTTCTCCTTTCCTGTTGAAGGTTCAGGAGTTTTCTCAAAATCGCGTTTTTTTCTATAAAGATTGAGCGCCATATCTACGAAGCTTTTGATGATTTACCTTTCTTTAAACTCGCTTTAAGCTGTTCTATCAGATCTTTCGATTTGCTATGAACAACACGCAATGTTGGAACTTTCGTCTTTTTCCCTTTCGCCTTTGCCTTAATGACCTTTAATAAGGAAGCTGAATATTCGTCCTTGAATTTATCGATGCTAAAAGGAGTTGTATACTGCTTGATCAAGGCTAGAGCCATCTTTAGTTCTGCAGGTTTCACATCCGATTTGGAAGGAAGTTTCAATTCTGCTGTATCGCGAATTTCCTGCGCAAATCGAATTTTACTTAACACCAAAACATCGCCTCGCGGTTTTAAAACAGTCAACGTTTCAGCCGTACGTAAAACGAATTGAGCAATGCCTACTTTTTTTGCTTTAGCAAGTGCTTCACGCATTAAGGCATACGCTTTAACTCCCGATTTTTCAGGTTCAACGTAATAGGAATTCTCAAAGAAAATGGGATCAATTTCAGTTTCATCTACAAAATGATCTACCTGAATGATCTTGGTTTTTTCAGGCGCTGCTGATTCGAAATCTTCAGGGTCCAACAAAACATAATTCTCTTTCAATTTATAGGCTTTTGCAATGTTTTCCCAGGCCACTTCCTTCCCGGTTTCCTCATTGATCCGCTTGAACCGAATGTTACTCATATCCCGCGGATCAACCATATCGAAATCCAACGAGCTTTGTTGAGTAGCACTGTATAATTTAACCGGAATATTTACCAATCCAAAACTGATTGCACCTTTCCAAATCGCCTTCATATCTAATTGAAAATTTAAAATTCATAATTGAAAATGTCCAGACCCTATTGAAAGAATTCGATACGTAAAGATTCTTTTCAATTGTCCACTTTCCATTCTCAATTATCGAAGAATACTTCCGGAGTGATAGATCTCAACGATCAATTCTCCTGTATGATCAATACTTGCACGGTGCATGCGATCACAATTGAAGGAAAACGCAACGTTCCCGTTTCTATCAACGCTAATAACCCCAACATCACCTTGAATAACTCGTTCTGTATTATTCACGATAAAATCACATGCTTCCTTAAGCGTCATTTCCGTTAATTCCATCAATAAAGCAACCTTATGAGCAATAACATTTGTCATGATCACTTCGCCATCGCCTGTGCAGGACGAAGCGCAGACATCATCAGCATAACAACCAGCTCCAATCATACAGCTGTCACCAACTCTACCAGGTAAACTGTTACTTATTCCACCTGTTGAAGTAGCTGAAGCCAAACGTCCCGCGGAATCTAAAGCCACACAGCCAACAGTTCCGTGCCCGTAACTTTTTTCTTCATTCAGATCATCAATTTGCCGCTGAACAATGAAATAATCGTCCGGCATCAAGTCCATTCCGCATTCCTCCGCGAAGATCAATGCGCCGTAACCACCTAAATGAACATGTTTACCGTGTTCCATGATTTTTTTAGCGAGCGTAATGGGGTTTTTTACCTTTTTGACAATGGAAACTGCGCCAGCCGTTCGAAGACTTCCATCCATGATAGAAGCGTCCATTTCGACTTCGCCATGCGAATTAAGAGCTGCTCCTTTTCCGGCATTAAACAATGGATTATCCTCAAGCAAACGAACGGTTTCTTCCACAGCATCAATAGCAGAAGTACCGTTGCTCAATAACTGATATCCGTATTGAATAGCTGTCTTTAGTCCTTCCTTGTAAGCTTCATAGTTATCTTCTATGAACTTACTATTTTGTCCTGCGCCACCGTGAATGGCAATTGCGAATTTACTCATCGTCTGTTTTTATATTGGTGTAACTCAATTTGCAGGTATGTATGTTGAATTCACAGTTTCGCACCAAAAGGTGAACGTGCAGGTTATCCACGTAAATTGGCGCGCCTTTCTGCACATTACTCATATTGGTTTGTTCAATGTAACGTCCATCAATGATCACCACCATACCAGAGCCCAAACACTGGGCTTTTCGACCTTTTCTTATCAACAGTGCAGTATCTTCCCCTAATCCGATTCCCAGTTGTCCGGAATTGGTTATTACTGCGTGAGCCAATCGTCCGAAACGTCCGCGCTTGATAAAATGGGTATCGATGATACATTCTTCCATTAGTCCAAGTCCTGAACTGATTCTCAAATCATAGTCGATCAAAGCCTCTTGTTTACCTCCTTTTTGAATCATTAGCTTCGACATGGCCATTGCTCCGGCACTGGTTCCTGCAACCGTAAATTTTGAAATCGTCTTGTAACGTTTCATTATGGCTTCCGCGATAGGAGAACCACCAATGATTGTTGTGATCTTGAACTGATCACCGCCGGAAAACATTACTGTATCACATTTGTTGACACGTTCGATATATTCTTCATTTTTTGCATCTGCAATATTTCGAATATCCATGAATCCGACATTGGTATATCCCACTCTTTCAAAAGCCTTTTCATAGATCGCACGCATTTCATCAGGAAAGCTACTTGCTGTTGTAATAACTTCGATACGCGAGTCCATTGCCTTAGACGAGACTAATTTTTTCAAAATTTCCAAAGCCACGAACTGTGTGTTGTGAGCTGCAATTGGAACTTTGTTCTCGCCTTTATCTTCAGCACCGCCAATTAAAAGAAGTCTGCCTTTTGGTAACATCACAATCAGTTTAAGAAACCTTTGATATAGAATAGAATTGTTTTTCCTGGAA
>CAMLET010000395.1 GCA_946479125.1 uncultured Flavobacteriales bacterium | reverse complement strand
TCTTGAAGTTCAATTGGTGAAAATGATTAATTTTTAACAAAAAGTGATTTAAAATTTAACAATCACCTAATATGTTATATTACAAACAAACTAAACGATAGTTTTATTATACGCTGTTTTAGGTGTGTTTTGAAAAGAACAGTCTTTTTGTTGATTGAAATTGAGTTTTGATCGAGCATTTCAGTTTAAAGTGAATTATTTTGTGAAAGAATCTTGTGATTATTTTTTAACGGGTCTTTTTGTGAAATAATTTACACCTTAAATTTGGGGCAACTATATGCTCAATACTAGAACTATGAAACATTTCATGCGCAATCTCTGCGCGTTGCTATTATTTTTTGCCCCAATTTCCAGCCTAAATGCCCAGGTCTCCAATTCTGTAACTTCTCAACTTGCAACAGCTGAAGCTGAAGTGATTGCTGTTTTTGGTAATGATTGGGTGGCTAATAACCGCTCGATGGTGGAAGTGCTTCTTGAATGCAGAAGAACCCGAATTTCTCTTGTTGAGCAGATTCAGGGCGAAAATGAAAAATTTCCACTCTTATCTGCTTATCCTTTAATGAATAAGATGAATCCAGATGTTCAGGCTGTTGATCCGTTGTTGTTTAATGTAAATACATTTAATCCTTTTACATATCAGCTAGATTTTCTTAGCGACAGAACACAGGTGATTCGAATTGATGGAACAGATTTCATTATGATTATTAATCCAATTAAACGTTAAAAGTCATGAAGAATCTGTTTTATATACTTATTGGATTATTATCCTTTAATACTTTGGCTCAATCAGATGGTTGTGCCGGTGTTCCATCTTTAACACCTGGTGCGTCTTGTACGACCACAAATTTTTCCTTACCAGGAACCTTTAATAATGGTGGATTGGTTGTGGCTTCTTGTGCAACCGGATCTGATGTTGATGATGGTTGGTATTCGTTTACCGCAACAACTACTTCAACAACCGTCACAATAACTACCAGCAATGCAAATGATGTTTGTCTAGCTGTTTGGTCGGCTTGTGGTGGTGGTACACAATTGGGATGTACTTATGTGTTTTCTAGTGGAACAGGGTCAGTAACCTTGACTACAGTAGCTGCAACTACCTATTACATTCAGTTACATCGACAGTCTGGAAATAATAGTGCTTCTGCTGCTGGGACCATTTGTGTTGTGGCTAATACACCACCAGCTAATGATAATTGTGCTACTGCGCAGGTGATTACGCAAGGTGCTAGTTGTGTTACCACAAACGGAACTGTTGTTGGAGCTACGAATTCGGGAATCGCGGGTTGTACTGGTACCCCTGATGACGATGTTTGGTATCGATTCACAGCTACAAGTACAATTGCAATTATCAATAGAACGACAACTGGTGGTTGGGATTCAGGAGTAGAAATTTTTGCCAGTACTGGTGCTGCTCCAGGAAGTTGTATTGGGGCTTCACTTGGTTGTCAGGATGCGGAAACAAACTTTGTGGTTGGAGGATTGACGGTTGGAATGAACTATTATGTTCGTGTTTATTATTGGTATACTGGTTTTATTAGTCCAGGGAACTTTACAATATGTATCACAACCCCCACTACCACGAATCTTTCAACCTGTAGTGGTAACTTCTATGACTCAGGAGGCGCAGGAGGTAGTTATTCAACGAATGAGGTTCAGGTAACAACTATTTGTCCTTCCACTGCAGGTGCGAAAATGAAAGCCGTATTTTCGGCATTCGCTACAGAAAACACTGTTGATTACCTTCAGATCTTTGATGGTAATTCTACATCAGCTCCCAGTTTAGGTATTTATAGTGGAACAACCGGTCCAGGAACTGTTCAGGCTACTCCGAGTAATGCTTCTGGTTGTTTAACGTTCTTATTTGTTTCGGATGGATTTACAACGAACACTGGTTGGACTGCAGCATTGTCATGCGTAATTCCGTGTCAAACAATCACTTCTAATCTTGTTAGTTCTAATGAGGCGGCAGGAGCAGGTGGAATCATCCGTATCTGTCAGGGACAAAGTGTCAACTTTGTTGGAAGTGGAACTTTTGGTACGAGCGGAACTGGTGCAACCTATTCATGGAACATGGGTAACGGAGCTACGGTCAATGGAACGAATATTAATTATACCTGGCCGGCTGTTGGAAGTTATTTGGTGAATTTGATCATTACCGATCCAAGTGGTTGTACAAATTCAAATGCCCTCAATCAGCAGGTACAGGTTTCAACAACTCCTACGATATCCACTTCGGCAACTCCCTCAACACTGTGTACAACACAAACCTCAGCTTTGGCTGCAACGGTTACAATGAACCCGTTTACGATAAATTGTACACCGCCGGTTTCAGGAACGACTTTTTTGCCTGATGGTTCGGGAGTTTCTTATACAACATCTATCACCACCAACTGTTATACTCCTTCAGCTGTAGTAACTGCAGCTACTGATATTTCCAATATCTGTTTGAATATGGAGCACTCATATTCAGGAGACTTATCGATTGCTATTATATGTCCGAACGGACAGTCTGTGAATTTGTTGAATTATCCTTCAGGAACCGGTTCAGCGAATTTAGGTACTCCATGGGCTACAGGAACTGTAGATGGTAGTTCGTCTACAACCACTCCCGGAGTAGGTGCGAATTATTGTTTTTCCATGACAGGAGGTTCAGTTTGGTCGACATCATCTATCGCGGGTGGTACTTTTCCTAATGGAAACGGTCCAACAACGTATACAGATTCTTATATGGCTGCCGGTACTTATACACCACAAGCGAGTTTTGCCGGTTTGATAGGTTGTCCATTGAATGGTAACTGGACAATACAAGTGACAGATAACCTGGGGTCTGATAATGGGTATATCTTTAACTGGGATATTAATTTTGCCGGATCTTTCTCAACTGCATCTTCTTTTACACCAACAATTGCTTCGCAAGGTTGGGTAGCTGCCCCAACTTTGGTTTCAACCGGTGCGACAACGGCAAACGTTGTTCCTTTGAATCAAGGAACTCCTTGTTTTAATTATAGTGTTACGGATAATTTTGGTTGTACTTATACTTCGCCTCAATGTATTACTGTGAATTGTGGAACTTCTCTTCCTGTTGGACTTATTGATTTTGAAGCAAGTGCGGTAAGTAACGAGCGAGTTAAATTGGATTGGTCAACTTCTTCCGAGATGAACAGCGATTATTTTACAATTGATCGTTCGATAGATGGCGAGAACTGGGAGTTTGTTGCTGAAGTGAATGCTGCCGGAAATTCGATTGAAGAATTGAATTACTCCATTTTTGACGAAGATCCTTATGCCGGGACTTCTTATTACAGACTGAACCAGTTTGATTTGAACGGAAGTTTAGGTACGACAGATATGGAAGCAGTTTATATCACTATTGATAATGATGGCGAGTTAATTGTTTTCCCGAATCCATCTTCCTCATTAGTTGTTGTGAAAGGTGATTTGGTTTCTCTTTCCAGTTTCCAGTTTCTGAATATACTTGGTCAAAACCTGAGAAACGAGATTCCAACTTATGATCAAGGAGATGGCTCGGTTGTTATTGATGTTTCAGAACTTGCGAATGGTGTTTATACCATCAAGAACGGAGTGCATGTGATTTCGTTCGTAAAAGAATAAAGAGTTTAATAGAATTGAAAAACCCCGAAGTGATATCAATATCTAC
>CAMLET010000394.1 GCA_946479125.1 uncultured Flavobacteriales bacterium | reverse complement strand
CGCATTCACTATTGTTTAGAGATGATGTAAGCTGTATTCAGTAAATCAAGCAAATATTTGCCTGCGTTTTCATTTCCGATGAACTCGTAAGTAATATTGTAAGTTGTTTTCTCCTGTGTTGTTTTAGAAGAAGTCGCAATAATTTCTCCCGTTTTACCTCTTAGAGATTCGATCAATTCAAATCGCTCATCAGTAAACATATCGCGCGGAAGTTCATTTATCAGCGTTTCCAAATTCAAGTAACCGTAGATTGATCCACTTTTCTTAGCCAGTTTCGCTGTTTTCGCCGAAATAGCATCTTTTCCATAACCATCTGAGTGATTTTTTGCCAAATCTTCATCATTTGTGAAGATGAACAAGCCATTCTTATTGATCATGTAAAGCGGAACAGAATTCAGGATGGCATCTTTGTAGATCCAGTAATCTCCCATGTCCTGAAACTGCGAGGTCAAATGAGCTAGGTGCTTCAGTACTTTTTCAGGAATATCACCGCGAGAAGTTGAAAAACCAAGCGTAAATACTGGCATGTCTTCTTCCGATTCTACTTCCTGTTCCTGGTATTCAAATGTTTCTTCGTCGTACGAAAATTCAATTTTAGTGGTTTTCACACGTTTAATTCCATTGAATGTTCCAAACATACTTCCTTTGTACGTTTTGAAAACTTCGTCCGTATTCACAAATTCGTTGACCAATTCCATCATTAAAACGTTGGCAGAAACACGTGGATTTCGTTCTTCACGAAGAATTGGAATAATGATATCGTAAGCAGTTTCGTATCCTTTCTTTAGATCGATGTTGTAGGTAAAGAAACCTGAGTTTCCATTTGGAATGTATTTGAGAACGTTTTTGTCGAACTTAGAATTGTTCAATTCGCTGTAGATCTTTCCTAATGCATCTCCGTAGTTTGCATTGAGAACAATTTCTACGGTTTGATCTTTTAGAAATACGTCACCTAACATTACGTTTCCTTTGTAAAGTTCATTTAAATCATTGTACAATTCCGGAAACATGGTTTGGAAATACCATAAACTACTTGCAGCTTTGAGGTTTCTGCTGTTATCAAGGAAAAATACGGCGTCAGACTGATGTGTAAGCTGTTCGGCTAAACGGGAATCGGTAGCTTTCAGGTTGTTTCCGGTAACAAATACATCGTACATAATGTCGAACAAGTGTTGCTCTGACAGCTCGTTTTCAAGACTGTCGCGCATTTCAAAATAGTTATTGAAAATGTCATCTTCTGAACCTTCATCTGTCATAGGTTCATCGGTAATTTCTTCAAATTCTTCTTGATCGTCTAAATTGATTTCGTCGTTTCCTTCGTAAATTTCTTCTTCGTAATAGTCAGAATACGGATCGCTCCATGGTAATTCGTAACCTCTTGACGTCCAAATCGAATCTGCCAACTCTGTCAAATATTCCTGATCTGAATCTACGCGGATTAAGATTGCCAGATTTCCGCGGATCATTAAGTGATTGAAGTAGTTGTTGTAGTATTCTGTTCCCTGAACGATGCTTTCCATTTGATCGAAATCGTCGAAAACAGTAAAAAGCTTATCGCGATCGCTAATTCCGAAAGTGAAACCTGAAATCTCAAACTGATCATTTTTACCGTAGAAGATGTTCATCTTTTGGTTGAAATCGATTCCGGATTCTTTCAGTGTTTTTCCTGATGTTGAGCCGTCAAACAATTCCGACTGAAGTTCGGTCATGAATTCATACGAAACCAATTCATCCATAGATACTTTTTGAAGAATCTGGATATTGTTTAACGTGAAAACCGTTACCGATTCACTCGGAATGATATCTTCCGTATTCTGCGCAAATACAGATGAGCATGTTGCTGCTGTCAACAACAAGAAATAGCGTTTAAACATAGCTAAACAGTTAATAGTACGAATGTAAAACCTATTTTCCGAATTGTGTGGGTGAAAACCTCTATGAACAGGTATTTAGTTGATAACTTGTGCTTTTTTTGCATCTCGACTCCGCTCGATGACCAAAAGAGTGAAACACGCAGTCACATAGCAAAATCATAGAAACATAGTTTGTCATTTAGTAGACTCACTATGAAACTTCATTAATGTAAAAAATCAGCTATGCGGTCTATGTGTAAAAACTATGTGACTATGTGTTTTGAAGGGTAACTGAGCGGAGTCGAAGTTAATTCCCTACGATAATCGTATTCTTCAGAAGTCCCGGATTTGCAGAAACTGCGTAAGGTGTAGATTTGATCATTACTGCAGTTTTACTAGGTGAAATTTGTGCCTGAGCATTATCCACTTTAATCACTTCAGAATCAAAACGCGTTACAGCAATGTATTTACCAGCTTTTAATCCTTCCTGATCTTCACCGCTTAATTTTTCAATTGGTGCCTGAATATCGGGTACGGAACGAATGAGTTGTTTTCCATCCCAAGAAAGCCATTTATCATCCAATGCAGGATTGTTTTTGTCTTTGCTTTCTTCCTTAATGATCTCTTTTATCGCTTCCTGTAGTTTATCAACCGATTCAAAATCACAACTGAATTTAAAAACGAAATCGTCATAATTGGCATCCACTTTCACGTTGCTAATTCCTTCTTTTTCTTCCAGTTTTTGCTTGTAAAGCGCAATTTTTTCCTTGATTTCAGGAAGTTTCGGAACGCGTTTACCATTTACACTATCAAGGGCCAAAATAGAATTTACTTTCACTTTGTTTGAGCTCAGGTTAATGGTGTATTTAAACGTCCCGCTTCCGTCATTGTGGATGATAATCTCATCGAAAATGTCGACACAAGAAGTAAAACTAAGAGCAATTGCAAGGAAAGAAAGAATTCCAAAAAAACGAGTAAGTTTCATAGATATAAAATGTTCGAACGCTTAAGTCAAAAACAATACCAAAGACAAAGTTAAAACAAGCTCCTTATAATTGTGAGAAGCTAACTTTTTCTTTTTCAACAATTAAACTTCCTCTTTTTCCAACAATAACAGCTCTATTATCGTTTTGATGACCAATTGGAGCATCGAAAGCAACCGGAATTTTTCTGTACTTCAGAAATTTGGTAATTGTTTCCTGGTATTTCAGGTTGGTTGGAACGACTGTGTCAGAAATATCGGTCATTCCACCAACGATCAAGCCGTCAATTTTATTCCAAACCCCAGCCAATTCAAAAGCATAAAGCATTCGGTCTAAAGCATAAGCTTGTTCACCAATATCTTCAATAAACAGAATGGCATTTTCCATATTTGGGAAATACTTTGTTCCCAAAAGTGAATAAAGGATGGCTAAATTTCCACCTACAACAACTTGCTCACAGCTTCCTTCAGAATTGTATTCAGAACCTTTCCAGTTGAAACTTGTGCTTGAATTGCTGATTGTTGAAAGTAAAGTCTCAAGAGATTCTTTCGTATTCTGACCAAAATTCAGAGGCATTGTTGAGTGAATACTCTCAATTCCAAGTTGGTATGCCAAACAGTGAAAATTGGTAATGTCTGAAAAACCTGCAATCCAACGCGGTTCTCTGAGAAGATTCGCGAAATTGGCTTTTTGCATCAAATGAATTGCTCCGTATCCACCACGATTACAAATGATTGCCTTCACATCCGGATGATCAATTGCCCATTGCAGATCACTCAAACGCTGTTCTTCCGTTCCTGAAAAGTAGTTGAATTGTCCTTTTGCGT
>CAMLET010000393.1 GCA_946479125.1 uncultured Flavobacteriales bacterium | reverse complement strand
TTTGGCGATTATTTGACCGTTTAATTCAGAGGAACTAGGTCCATTTTTTTTATCATTGAGGTAAATGACTTTTGTGCTGATACCGCCTTCATCGTCATAGATAATAAATTCTCCTTGAAGCATTCCATTACCGTAAGTTCCGGTAGATTCCAATTCACCTGAATTATAGAAAGTTTTGAATGGGCCATTGAGAACGTCTCCTTTAAAATTGTATTCGGCAGTTTGATTTCCAAATTCATCAAAATGCTTGGAATAACCATTCTTTTTTCCGTTTACAAAGTAGTTCCGTTCCGTTACATAGCTATCTTCTGAGTCATCAGAAAACACGAGTTGTTCGCCGTTTTCACGATCATAGAAACCAAATTTTCGCGTCATTTCAAATACGTGCACCGCCATGCTCGAATAATCATAATCTGATTCTGAGTAAGAAATATAATATTTGAGCATATATTTATCGTTCGCGTACTCAGTGACTAACTGCCCATCTTCAACATACGAATCTGTTTGTTTGAATCCGGCTGTTTTTATAGCATTTGCAAATGTTTTCTTTGAAGTTTCGTTTTGGACCTGATAACTAATTCGTTCAGTAATTCCATCAATATACTTTAACGTAAACCATCCTTTTGCTTTTTCAGAATAATAATTTTTACCATAAGTCCAAGTGAGATCACTCATGAAACTATATCCATCGATAGCGTTGTTTTCCCATCCTTTAGCAACCATAGATTCGTTGATTGATGTGAGCGATTTGTTTTGGAAATACTTAATACAATCTTGAGGTGTAATTGACTGTGCTTTTAAGTGATGGAGTGATATAATAAAAATAGTTGATAGAATCCAGGAAAGTTGTGTTCTCATTAATTAGATGTTTGAGATAATAAAAATAAATGTTTTGACAGTTCAAATCTCCGCCCCCACAACATCCCACTCAAACGTATCAATATCCTGATACTCTTGATTCGTTACCTCAATTTCCTGCGTAAAACTTGTGCTTGATCCAGCCGAAATGAAATCATACACCTCAAAGGTTCTTGAGAATAATTGTGAACCGGTATTTGAAAGAAATGTCACTTTGATCTTTATGTTCTTGAAAGTAGCAAGTGTTGCTTTGTTCACGAGTTCGCCTTTCAGTTTTACTCCAATCACCTTCATGCTCAATAGATTTTTGTAGACGGGCGTGTACCTCATAGAACCTGTGATTAATTCAGTTGCTCTGGCACACTCTTTATCGTAGAGTTCCGCCTTTAATTCAGCTTCCGTTTTCGGTCTTTCATAAGCTGGTTCTTCCTCATTGTAGGCTAAGGTTTGCCCACTTGATCCGGATATTTCGTTATCTCCGAAATGAACTCGACTTTGATTATTGTAAACAATAAAGTAGATAACACCACCGATAATTCCAAAGATGATTAGCAGGTAAAGAAGGTTTCTGTAGATCTTATATCCAGCATCTACCTTGCGTTCAAAGACCTCCTGACGATCAGGTTTCTTAGGTGCTCTCGGCTCTTCTTTGGTTGCATAGCTTTGGTCATCGAGTCCGCCTGAGGCGGAAGATGCCAACCCATCTGCAATTGCTTTAAAATGCTCCTGTGCCAGTTGCTTATTTCGGTTAGCAATCAATTGTTCCATCGGAACCTTTATAGAGTGATTACTTGTCTTGATAAGGTACAGAAAATTCTCCGATGAATGGAATTCGTATTCTCCCAGGTCGGGAACAAAAAGTTTGAGTTTGTCTAAGAAGTCGTGAATGTCGGCTTCAGTAATTGTTTCTTGCATAGTTTGGTGCTTTTTATTTTCGCATCGCCTCGATCAATTTTCTATTTCGCTCATCGGCCCTTTCATTCTGTAATGAGATTACAGCCCAAATTGCCGCGGGGACCCAGCCGATTAGCGTTAGCTGTAGAATGAAACAAAGAATACAGGTAAGTATTTTTCCTCTGAATAGAAATGAAAGTGCGGGAAATAGAATTGCGATTAATGTCATATGTTGTTCTTTATAATTCCCTACTTCTCAAACCCGCACAAGTGCAACCCTCTTCCCTTAGCTGTTTCAACAGAAACCTGAGCAATAGTTGCCTTACAGCGTTGCAATCCTGAGCATTCTTTGTTCAGGTGATAAGCTGTTGCGTTTTTGGATTCGCAGACGTAAACCTTTCGTTCGGTTTGATTGAAGGATAGAGTAGCTGCTCCGAGAGCAGCTACTAGTGTGATCTGAAGTATTCGTGCCGAAACTTCAGATTTCAGTGTGATAAGTTTTTTCATTTACTACGTAGATGTGTAATCTTAGTTAAAGCGAAGTGGGACAGTGGCTTGAAGAAGAATGGAAAAATTATCGGCAAAGTAACCTTCTTTTTTCAGGTTTTTCATTTGATTAAATTGTCCGGAAACTGAGAATCCGAAAAGATCTTTTGGGTCTTTCTGTTGATTTCTTATGTTGAAATATAAACCAGTGTTTCCGTTGATTAAATTTTCTCGTTCTCCGATAGCATAAGACGTGATTTTTGTACCCCAATATATGCTGATATATTTGTTCTTACGATTTGTTAAGGGAAAGTAGATTTCACCATAACACGCTAGTCCCTCGTAAATCTTAAATTCCCCAACTTTTGCATCGGTTGACTCTACTATACTTGTTAATGCTGAAGAATCTGCATTGTAATGTATTGTACCAGTTTCATATTCCCGATCATCAAGCTCTTCATAGTTGTTGGTTTTTCCATAACCAAAACCCACAGAATATATACAGCTTAACCATCTCAAATTCGATACTTCTGAATAGAAGAAACGATTGTAAGAAAGCAGAATTAAGCTATTTGATTCTTTCCTGTTGAAAAGAATCGAATCGTTTCCAATTGTGGGTGTAATCATCATATGATTTCCCCAATCAATATTTGCTTTTAAGCTCCACCAATTAATAACTTCAGAGGAAGTGTCTCCTACAGGTTTGTTCCGTTTATTACCAGCTTTGAATGTCCAATAATGGTAAGGTTGAATATGATTCGCTCCAAGGGATACAGAACAATCAGTTTTGGGGTCTTTCACTTTCCACAAAGTACTTACTTCATCAGAAGCTGATATTCCCCCTTTTATGAAGAAAGTATTCCTGATGGAACTTAATTGTCTGGGATGATCCTCGTCGACACCAAAAGGAAAACCAAGTTTAAGGGAGAGTTCTTTATCTCCAAAATCAGAAGTAACACTGCTTACTGGAGATGGGTCAATATTTGATCCGTTTATTGAGGCAGGAATATCAAAAAAGAGAAAATCATTGTTCTTTTTAGTAGTTGCAGCATCCCAGGCTTTGTTATTTGAAAATAACCTTTCCTGAGAATAGCTCTTTATTGTAAAAGAGATAGTACAAAGTACAAGTGCGAAATGTTTCAGTGATGCCATAAAGTGTAGTTTAGTCTCTCCAAACATCACTATCCACTTTCAAACTGCCAAGTTTTCAGATAGTTATTTTCTTTTTTGAGCGAATATTGCGTATTTACCGCAGAAATTTTTGACGAAATTGCGGTTTACCGCAAGCACTTTTATGCGGTTTACCGCAATTTTGATTGCATAAGGGTTTTAGCATTTAAGCTTTTTAAGCTTCTATTAATGGTAACTGAGCTTCGGTCATCGAGCGGAGTCGAGATGTCGAAGTTTACCTTTCCCCATTTCCTACACTCCCTCCAAAA
>CAMLET010000392.1 GCA_946479125.1 uncultured Flavobacteriales bacterium | reverse complement strand
ATAATGTTGGTCCAGAGGTTGAGTTGTATATGAACGATAAGAATTTTGTCAACGGTGGAATCACAAGTACAACTCCTTTATTGGTGGTAGAAACCAGTGATGAATTCGGGATCAATACCGTAGGAAATGGAATTGGACACGATCTATTAGCGATCATTGACGGTGAAACGTCTAATCCAATTGTGCTTAACGATTATTATGTTGGTGATTTGGATAGCTATAAATCCGGAAAAATTAAATACAATGTAAGTGCTCTTTCTGTCGGAAAACACTACATGGAAGTCAAGATTTGGGATTCAAACAACAATTCAAGTACGGCAAGAATTGATTTCGAAGTTCGTGAAGAAGACAATGTGGAATTGAGTCATGTATTGAATTACCCGAATCCTTTCACAACAAATACAACCTTTTTCTTCGAGCATAATCAATCATGTACGAATTTAGAAACTCAGATTCAGATTTATACAGTAACAGGCAAGCTCGTTAAAACCATTAATGAAAATGTTCCAACAGCGGGATTCCGTGTTGAAGGAATTTCGTGGGATGGGAAAGACGAGTACGGCGATCCTTTGGCGAAAGGAGTCTACGTATATCGTGTAACTGTTGAATTGGCAACTGGTGAAGTAGCTAGCAAGACAGAAAAATTGTTTCTTTTGAAGTAATGCACAATAAAAAGTTAATTTAAGCGTATTTTTGTCACGAACAATTTCATATAACTTCATGTTCAAACAGCTTTTTTTAGGATTATTCCTTTTTGTACCAATGATTTCACTGGCTCAGTTCCAGGATAACGAAAAAGTGAATGCTCTTCAGTTAAATACTATTACAACCTCAATGCCTTTTCTTGCAATTGTGCCTGAATCTCGCGGTGGTGCGATGGGTGATTGTGGAACAGCTATGAGCGCAAATTCTACATCTATTTTCTGGAATACAGCAATGTTGAACTTCGCAGAAGACGATGCTGAAATTAGCATTAGTTATACACCTTGGTTGCGAAAATTGACCAACGATATCAGTTTGTCTTACTTGTCAGGTTACAAAAGACTGAATAAAAGAATGGCTGTAACCGGAGCTTTGAGATATTTTAGTTTGGGTGAGATCACTTACACGTCTGAAACTGCTCAGGTGCTTCGTGAAGATAAGCCAAGCGAATTCGAAATTGCTGGTGGATATGCCTTCAAATTGTCTGATCGTATGTCGATTGGTGTAAACGGGAAATTTGCATACTCTAACTTAACGGGAGGAATGACTGTAAATGGAGCTTCAACGAAAGCTGGAGTTGCAGGAGCATCAGACATCTCATTTGCTTACAGAAACGAAGACATTAACTGGTTTAATTCAAACGGAGTTTATGCATTTGGAGCAACGATCAATAACGTAGGTAATAAGATTGCTTATTCTGAATTGGCGAGAAGAGATTTCTTACCAATGAATTTGAAGATAGCGAATGCTTACACGGCAGAAATTGACGCATACAATAAGTTTACATATACAATCGAGTTCCAAAAGTTATTGGTGCCGACACCTCCAATTCGTTTACTGGGTGATGACAATGAATATTTCATTGCTTCAGGTAGAAACAATGACGTTGGTGTAATTTCTGGTTTAGTTCAATCGTTTTATGATGCACCAGGTAAACTGGCGACAGATGAGAATGGAAATTACATCGAAAACGCTGATGGTACTTACCAGGTTGTAAAAGGTACACGTTTCAAAGAAGAAATGACTGAGATCAACATTGCTACCGGATTTGAATATTGGTATGCAAATGTGTTTGCACTTCGTGGAGGTTTCTTTTACGAAAGCAGCAACAAAGGAGATCGTAAATTCTTTACAACAGGAATTTCTTTCCAGTACAACATCTTCGGAATTGATATTTCTTATTTGGCTTCTTTAAAAAGAGATAATCCATTAGCAAATACAGTTCGCTTTACTTTGCGTTTCAAAATTGGAGAGAAAGTAAGCGGAGGAGAAGATAAACCTCAATAATGGATATACGTATTGGTTTTGGTGTCGACGTTCACCGTTTGGAGGAAGGTCGCGAATTTTGGATGGGAGGTTTAAAACTCCCTTCTTCATTTGGTGCCGTTGGACATTCTGATGCAGACGTTCTAATTCATGCGATTTGCGACGCTTTACTGGGGGCTTTAAACCTGCGTGATATTGGCTTTCATTTCTCTGATACCGATCCGAAATACAAAGGAATTGACTCCAAGATTCTATTGAAGAATGTAATGGAACTGATCAAGGAAAAAGGGTTTGGGGTGGTAAATATTGATGCTACCGTAATTCTTGAAAAACCGAAAGTGAATCCACACATTCCTGAAATGCAAACGATTCTTGCTGAACTCTTAGAAGTAGAAATTGATCGCGTTTCCATCAAAGCAACCACACACGAAAAAGTAGATTCTTTTGGGGCGGGCGAAGCGGTGAAGGCTTACGCGGTTTGTTTGGTGTCTAAAAACACATAGAAGACATAGTTGTTCACATAGTCACATAGTTTTATTCTTGTAATTTAGTTTCCTCCGCGGTCTTTGCGTACTTCGCGGGAGTTATTATAACCTTATTCTTAACTTGGTCATCGAGTCCGCCTGGGGCGGAAGATGCTGTGTTCTTCCGTGCCCGTCCGTGGGAGAGATTATGCTTTAACTTTCCAGGGTGGATCTTTCCTATTCTTTCCAGCGAAATACAGGATGATGGTATGATCGTCAGGATCTTTCAATCGAGCCTCACGCCAAAGCCAATCCTGTTCAACCGGAAGTTCTTCCATTTCAATTCCTAACGACTGCAAACGCTTTACATCTTCGTCCAGAGTTTCAGTTTCAAAGTACAACCAAGTAGAACTTGCAGGAAGACCTAAATCTGTGTGATGAAGTGAAAATGTTGTTTCACCAGCTAAGCATTCAAAGCGTGCATATTTAGGTGTCGATTTAACGATTAGCCTCAACCCCAATTTTTCGTAGAATTCAATCGACTTTTCTACATCCTTTACTTGTATCGTTATCTGATTCAGATCTAGTTTCATCACTTAACCATTAATTCATTTTTTCTACTTGGTTATCAAGTCGGTCATCGAGCGTAGTCGAGATGCTGTGTTCTTCTGTGCTCGTCTGTGGGAGATTACGAAATATAAATCATATCGTATCGATGCATTCCTTCTGCATACCCATTCTCCGTAATTTTCACTGTTTCAAAGCCGTATTTCTCAAAAAAAGGTGCGGAATATTGCGTAGTATCAAGAACAATTTGTCTGTCGGGGAACTGTAGTTTAATTTCTCCTAAACGAAATACGAGCAACTGTTCGCCATATCCTTTTTTGTGAAAATCGTTGTGTACCAATCCCCAAACGAAGGAAATATTGTCGTTGTCGGTTCGTTCTCCAAAACCACCGCAACCAATGAGCTTTTCGTCCAGTTCCAGAACGTAGAAAGGAGGATTATTTTCTTGTGCAGGATCTTCCAGTTTATTCAGGAAACGCTCAAAATCGCCAACTTCTCCGACTGTAAAATACTTCGGTACATTCGTCTTGAATGCTTCCATGCACGCTTCATGATCTGAAGTTTGATATTTTCTTATTGTCGAAATCATCTTTTCAATCCGTATTCTGCTAAAATTTTATCTACTTTCTCCAATCCCCAATCGTTAATCTCTGTATTGTTACGAGATCGGAAGAGCACACG
>CAMLET010000391.1 GCA_946479125.1 uncultured Flavobacteriales bacterium | reverse complement strand
GAGAAATAACTCCTGTTGCGTCATCAATGTCAAGTAAATCCACGCTTGAAGGTGGACGCGCATTGATATAAAGCAATTTCGTTTCTGCCAAATTCGGTTTCATATAACCCACACCAGCGTTATCGTTAACCGGTCCGGTTGCGCTAATTACCGGAACATGATTCACTCCTGCATTCGTTACATGATAAGCCATGAATTCATTGTTCTCTGAACCATGCGCTATGATCCAAAGTGATTCTTCGTCCTGATGTTTAATTACCGTTACTTTTTCAGCTACAGGTCCGGCAAGGAACACATTTTTTTGACCTGCAACTATTGCTCCCAAACCACCATCGAGTGTCATATCAACTTCTGAATAACGCAAACCAAGAATAGATCCTTCTTCAGCTGTAGTGAAAACATAGTAATGATTTTCGGCACAAGGCTTTTGAATAATAATTGCCGATTGCGTTGATGAAACATTTCCTTCCAGATCTTCACCGTTTTGCATAACTAAATGCTGACTGTTCCAAAGCGTTGAGCCATCGGTGTACATGATCAAGTCACCATCGGCATTGGAAATGGAAGCTGAACCTTCTGAAGTGAATAAAACGCTTCCGGCTACACCAACTGGAGTTCCGGAACTGAAATCTACACTTGCATTTTCACCAAAAAACCAGTGATTAGTCTCAGGTCTGTCTTGCGCTTGTGCATTTGCAGCAAGAAAAAAAACGAATACGGGCAGGAAGATTTTCATAATTCTCATTTACTGTTATATAACACTTCTGACAGAGAAATGGTTGCGTGGGCAGGTAATAAAAGATTGAACGGTAGTCTAATTTGCTTAAAGTGTTGGGTTTAAAGAATGTGTTATCTTCGAGAGAATTTACTTGAATGTCGTGAACGCGTACTTATTCAAATCCCGCATCGTAAGAAAGAACATGCTCCGGTTCAAACTCGTCATCGTTTTCGTCTTTCGCCAGCAATTGTTCTGCTTTTGAATAGTTATTGATCAATCTGATTGTTACCAAGGCTGATAGTGCGCCAATAATGTAAACAATCATGTAAAGAATACTGACTACAATAATCTCATCAACGGTGGAATTGATCATGATCTTTTTTGTAATTCGTTCCAGAACCCAATAGCCAATCCAAAGTACCCACCAGTAATTCAGGATTTTTGTAGATAACCATTTCTCCGAAAATCTTTTTCTACCAGTTAGAGCTTCTTTTGTGCGAACAAATAATTCTTTCATCATTTCAAACGGACGATACAAGTTCAGAAAAGGAACAAACCAGCTTCCGGCTGCCCAATAATCTTTGTATTTCAGTTTGATTCCTCTTACATACAAGTTGTAGTAAGCACGTCTAAACCACATGATGAAGGTTATTATTGAAGCAATGAACAGCAATTTGTAGATGAGTCCAATAATGAAATCGGCCCAGCCAAGTAATTTTACCATTGGTGCCGGCTCATGTTCTAATGTTGTTGTTGAAGAAGATGTTGTATAGGTTCCGCTTTCATCGTCGTATTGCGAAAGACTCGTGGTTGTAGAAGTAGAAGCTTGCTGATTTAGTGCAACAATATCTGCAGGTTCAGTGAAGATCACATTCATCAGACAGATGAGAACAAAGCTGATTCGAACACTAAGAATTGCCCAGATAAGTGTTGTGGCAACAAGTGCACGCTGTTTATTTGGTTTTCGTTCAAGCATCAGTTATTCTAAGGTTTATCAATTGATTTCGGAACAAAAATAGCTGAATTTTACTTTTTACGTTGTCTTCTTTCTCCTGTATCTGCAATAAGTGCATTCGATGGCTCAGGAGCCTTTTTTGGTGTTTTTGGTTTTGGCGTTTTATTGCTGAAATCCCTGTCCATTTCTGTATTTTCAGACCGAATTGAATCGTCAACAAAAGTGTCTGTTATTGCAGTTAGCATTTCTGGCAGGTTAATGTATGGATCATCATATGGAACTTCAAAATCTCCAAAGACCATCGCAATGCTTCCCATCAAAGGAGTACAAGTTGCTGTCAGATACTTAACTTCAATAATCGGAACAATGGAGTCTACAGTAGGAGACATAACCTCAAGCGTAGAATCTTGTTCAGCTATGGTAGTAACTGTATCTACTTGCTCTACTTTTACTGGAGGAATAGTATCCTGTTCTTGAGCAAAACAGAAATCGTAGCCAAAGAAATCCTGACCAAAACAAACCAGTACGATCACCAGAAACTTTTGCCAAAAAGGAATAGAAGTGTAGAGAATATTCTCGTCAAATTCAATGCGTATGCGGTCAATCTGCGATTTGTAGAAACGTCCGCAAAGTTTTTGTCCTTTGTGCTGCTGTAGAAACATTTGAATTTCCGTGTCCGATTTAATCGTGAAATCGATTACGCTCTTAGCGCACGAATTACAGAAACGCCCCTGATCATTGACTTTCATCGCGTCCCAGTTCTCAGAACAAGGGTTGTTGATTTGAATTTTAGATGGACTTGGTTTCATAAGTTGTATGATTTAACGTGCGTTTAGGAGTAAGACGTAGGAAAAGTAAAAAGATTGCCTTTGAAAGATCTATTTCATGTACTTATATTCTTTTACCGAAGTCTGACTTTCGGGCAGGTTACTTATTATCTTAATTACAAATCCTTCTTCGTTGTATTCGTAAATGTCATTGAATAAAGCTCCAGATCTAATACCATAAAGTACGATTTCCTTATCTTCCTGCACTAATAAACCGTTTGCAGCATAAAGGAATTCACGGGTTGTGGTTCTTGTGATGTTTTCGTCTTCCGTATTTTCAGTTATGGACTGAATACAATTGCCCAGCGAATCGTATTTGAAAGTGGTAGTAGTTATTATTCTATTCGATGCATCTTTTTCTATCTCCTTTGCACATGTATGATTCTTCAGCCAACCACTATTGAAATCGTGTTTGATCTTGGATTTTGGTTTTTTTGAATCATACGAATAAATGTAAGTTCGTTTCAACTCATTGCCTACAAAATATTTGTTCTCTATAATTCTTCCATACTTGTCGAGCTTGTAGATGTTTCGAACTGTGTCTTCCACTTCCCATTCGCCATTCACATAAACATATTGAATGATTTGATCTCTCAAACCGTTGGAATATGTATAAATCCATTTTGCGGAAGGCAATCTTTTACCTGAGGTAGAATCAATATCCTCGAAAAAATATTCAGCAATCATATTGTTGGCTGCGTCGTATTCATACGCTAAATAAAGCCCCTGTTTGTCGAAGTTGTAAATGATATTCTGTTGTTTGTCGAAACAGTAAACATTGGTGAGAACAGTTTTTAACTCTTCTGCCGAATAGTCCATTGCGGTAACAAAGATTTCAGCCTGTCGATATGCCTGTATGGAATCTGGAACATTAATTTTTCTGGTCTTCTGTCCGAAAACCGTTACCGAACAGAGGGTAAAGAAAATCATTAGGAAATTATGTCTTCTCACAAGTTGCTTTTTGATTGATGTTCAAATTTAGAGATAATTCCTTCTGAAAATCTTTCTATTCATCTTTCTCGCCCAAATCACCATTCGAAGGTCCATTGATGACAGTTCCAAAAGGTGTAAACCGTGAACCATGTGCCGGACAGTCGAATGTTTTTTCGTCAGCGTTCCATTGTACAATTGCGCCCAAATGTGGACAAACAAGATCGGAAGAGCGTCGTGTAGGGAAAGAGTGT
>CAMLET010000390.1 GCA_946479125.1 uncultured Flavobacteriales bacterium | reverse complement strand
TAAGTTTTCGACGGGAAAACATCAGCAATTATTTGATGAATACAATCCGGAAGTTGGCCGTTCAGCTGTGGAATGGAGCAACGCCGTTTTAAATCTAAAAAGTGAAATCAAAACCGCGGAAAAAGGGTGGCATAAGTTGAATACAGAAAATCATCCCGGTAAGCAAGATGACATCACATTTATCAATGAGAAGGAAGGTTGGTATGTCAATGGATCCGGAAGTATTTACCATTCAACGGATGGTGGAGAAAATTGGGAGAAACAAGTTGACAAGAAAGGAACATTTTTCCGATGCGTGGCATTTTTAGACAGTTTACGGGGCTTTGTTGGAACGGTTGGGACAGATTATTTTCCCAATGTTACAGATACAATTCCGCTTTACGGTACCACTGACGGAGGAAAAACCTGGAATCCGGTGTCGTACAAAGGTCCCTATGTAAAAGGACTTTGTGCACTCGACATTGTGAAAGAGCAAATCATTAATCAGGGAAAAATAGACTACATCTATCATATTTATGGAGTAGGAAGAGTAGGGTCTCCTGCTAACCAGATGATTTCTCATGATAATGGAAAAACATGGACTGCTGCACCAGTGAAAAAAGGAGAGATGTTATTCGATATCAAAATGTTTGACACTAAAAACGGAATTGCTTGCAGTGCCAGTTCAGCAGATGTGAGTCAATCGAATGCACTCCTTTTGAGAACAAAAAACGGTGGAAAAACATGGAAGAAAGTTTACCAATCCAACCGCTTATTTGAAACGACTTGGAAAGTATCATTCCCAACACGAGAAATTGGTTATGCCACTATCCAATCCTACAATCCGGATCCCAATGTGAAACAACAACGTATAGCAAAAACGACAGACGGTGGAAAAACTTGGAAGGAAATAAATTTAATAGAAGATGCTGGAGCACGTGAATTTGGAATAGGTTTTATTGATGAGAATCATGGATTTGTTGGAACCATGAACAGCGGTTTTGAAACACAGGATGGTGGACAAACCTGGACCAAAGTGAATTTAGGGGTGGCCTGCAACAAAATACGCATTTACAAAGATCCGAATGAGAAAGTATATGGCTATGCCATTGGAGTGAATGTGATGAAACTCTTGTTTTAAAGTTTAACCAACAAAGAATTCAATGAACACAAAATTCAATCGCTTCATTTATTTGGCTTTTTTAGCCTTGGGAATTTATCAGTCTGTTATAAGAAAGGATTACCTTGATGCCGCTAGTTGTTTTGGGATTGGTCTGGCATTCGATCCATTTGATCCTTCTCAAAAATGGATCGAACGTCCCGTTTGGCAAAAGCTTGTTTTATTTATTCATTTAGCCATTGCAGCTACCATGCTCGGTTTAGGTATAGGTTTGAATGATAAGTAGCTGGTTTAGAAGATGACTCAATTTTTACTCTCGTATAAAGCCAGCTGGATTTATGGTCAGATTTTGCATGTAGACGGAGGATATTCCACGCTGAAAGTTTGAGGTTTAACCTCAAAATGATTTCGGGTATTTCTGGATTATACAATCTGCTAAAATCTGTGTTCTCTTCGTTTTTCTGAAGTTAATTCTTAAAACGGTTAAGAACATCGTCAGCTTTGATGCCGGTTCAGTTTTTAATTTGGAATTAATTTAACTCAGATTTTCGCAGATCTCACGAATTGGGCGTCTTTCCCGGAAGTTTGCCCGAATCACATCATTTTTCGGCTAAACCAAAAGTCGATTAATCTAAATCTGTTTTCGCTGTCTGCTCCAACTTTACAGTAACGCTTAAATAGAATGCAAAATGTGAAATTGGACAGTAGCAAATATGCCTGAACAATCCATATCCATGACTTTGTATTAATAATGAGGTGATTGACTCACATAACAAAATGAACCATCATCTATTCTCATTTTTTAACAGATTAAAAAACGAAAATAATGTCGCTGATAAAGGAGATAATTTCTAAATTCGAGATATAGTTTACTTAACCATTTAGATCAGAATCACAGCAGGAAGACACCTTTTGTCATAACCACTTAGTTACCACGGATATTCACTGTCGATTTCTTGAATTAGAATGTTGAGTAATTCATTTACTAACAATTTAAATTAAAACAATGAATCACTTCAAAACAATTGCATTGGCATCAATTGCTGCAATGTCTCTTTTTTCTTGTAAGAAAGAAGCAATCAAAAAAAACGTAGCTGTAGAAGAAAATAAACCGTCAAAAGATCCTGTTGCTTCCGAAAAAGCTTTAAGTGTAGTTTGGGGACTTGGTGCAGATAACCGGGTGTATAAATGGAATGCAGCTTCTAATTCGTGGAACGAGCCTAGTCCAACAACCAGATTGGCAAAAATCTCTGTAGGTCAGGATAACAGTGGAGCTGTTTGGGGTGTAGCAGCAGATGGACGAATCTATCAATGGAACGGTTTGTTCTTTTATGAGCCGAATCCTGCTGCAAGATTGAGTAATATCAGCGCATATTCCTCGACTGTTGCATACGGTATTTCGTCTGATGAGAAAATCATTTTCAAAACTACAGATGGTGGAATTAATTGGACTACAGTGCCGTCCACAGGGCTTCCTTATCCAACTATTCTTACGGTTAAAAGTATTAGCACTATGGCAGGAAGTGATGCAATCGTTGTTATGAGTAACGGAGCACCTTATAAACTTACAGCAAGTGGCTGGCAGTTTTTTGGAATCACAGGTTTTAATTTGAATCTAAGAATGGCAAGTGGCAGTAGCACCAACTGGGGATGTTGGGCAGTTAAAAATCCGGTGGGTAATGCAAATTATGGTAGTGTCATGTACTATAATGGTTCGTATTGGGATACACCAAATACAGCTGCGTTTCTGGCTAGTATTTCAATGAGTGACGAAAACGTTGTTTGGGGAACGGGCGGTGATAATCGCGTGTACAGATGGAACGCCGCAACAAATAGTTGGGACGAACCTAATCCGGCAGCAGGTCTAAAAGCAGTTTCTTCAGGTAACTAAGAATGATTGATAGGAAAAAACTTCCTCTCACATAAACAAAGGAATCCAGTTCGTTAATGCAATGAACTGGATTCTTTATTTTAGGTTTTGTTTCCATACTGCAACGAATCATTTCAGTTTTACAACAACAAATAAGCAAAGAAAACACTACTATTGTAGTCGAAATTTAAATTCATGACCAGAGATCTAAACCGAGAAGAAGTAATGCGAATTGCTGCTGAAAGAGTCCGCCTGAAAAAAGAAAAAGAAGCACGCGAGGAGAAAGAATTTTATGAGCGTATTACCACTGGTAAACCATGGCTCATTTTTAGAATCATTATGATTTTCTGTACACTGATGGCGTTGGCTACCACAATCGATGTTTTAGTAGATGGTCCGGCAAAAAAAATCACCGAAAAAGATTGCAAAATTGACCGCGAATGGGAATGGAGATGGCATCAGGTCCTCGACGTGGAAGGATATATGTTCGCTCCGGAAGTGAAATATTGGTACGATCGCGACACGAATAGTCTTAAGATGATATACTCACCCATTTTTCGAACTGGAAAGAAGTTAGTTTTCAATATTCAAAACGAAGGAATCACCATTGGAAAGCACGAAGAACTTAGAGATATGTCTATCTTTAATTGGTTTCCTCTATTTCAGATTGCCCTGCTGATTCCACTGCTCACCTTCATTTTTAAACGACAAAGTGCCTGGTT
>CAMLET010000389.1 GCA_946479125.1 uncultured Flavobacteriales bacterium | reverse complement strand
TGTCGCCCCGACTGAGCGTGAGCGAACGTCGGGGAGGAAAGTCCGGGCAGCATAGGGCACCGTGCTTCCTAACAGGAAGGTCTGTTCGTTGCAAGGCGGATGGAACAGCTAGTGCAGCAGAGAATATACCGCCACGATTTCGTTCGTCGAATTTGAGGTAAGGGTGAAAAGGGGGTGTAAGAGACCACCGTTCCAATGGCGACATTTGGAAGCTAGGTAAACCTCACGGGCTGAAAGATCATGTAAACCAGAACAGAGGCTGCTCGCTTCGTTCTTGATATCGCTTGTCGATACCAGGATTTCTGGAGGGTAGATCGATTGATCCCGAGAGTGATCTCGGGACTAGATAAATGACAGTGTAATGCTGACTTCGCTTGTCGAACGTCAGTAGGATACAGAACCCGGCTTATAACTTGCTTTTATGCTGCTTTTTTCAATTCTTTAAGATAGTCAGTAACATTCTTGTTTTCGCTCCCCGAGCAAACTAAAAGAACGCGTCTGATCTCTCCGTCAAGATTGTAAGTGAACTTTGTTCCGCTCAACCACAAAAAACGCACAGATTTAATGCTTTTCAGGTGACGAACATCTACCACTTTCGACTTATTGGTAAGTCGGTGGGTAACAATCAGGTAATCACCATGAATTGATCCTGTAACAATTCCTTTCAAAGCCTGATAAAAAACAAAGCTCAGAATAAACAGAAGTGCTAAACTAACTCCAGTTACAATAAGGCTTAAATGATAATAATAGCATAACGCAGCACAACCCAGCAATAGTGTTGTAAACGTAATTTGATAAATCCTCCTGATTCTTTTTAAGAAAAAGGGCGATTTTAAATACAGCTTTCCAGTGCCATAGTTTTCAGTAGCGACAGTAGTACTCATAATGTCAAGCAATTATGATTTCCACAAGTTTAATAAAAAAAATATAACGAAACGCGAAATACACGTTTTTTTCTGACTAATAGTTAGAATAATAACGCTAACTGTTTGATTGTGTAGCTTGGTGTGACATTTTTAGTACACGATAATTCGTTTCTGGCCGATGAAATTTGTTTGTGGTGATTCACCAACCAACCAATTAGCAGATCCCCGTTCTTTCTGTTGCGGGCATATTTAGCCAAGTACAAACAGCTTAACTGTGTAATGTGGCGCTTGTTTACCGAAATTAATTGTTTACAGAAGTACTTGTTTTTATTGAATGTGCTGTCGACTTCTGTATATTTCTTCGCTAGCGATGACAGATTCCAGATGTATTCGTTTCCAATCTTTCGATTTTTATTTGGTACAAGCGTGCCATTGAGAGCAGTTTTTTCAATAGCATATTTGTATTTCGGCAGAATCCATGGATAAATGTACTTGGGCGAAATGCTGTCTTTTTTATGCCAGGTATTAAAATTGATGTTAGCGCAATCGGTACTGTCTTTAGCTTTGGTTAAAACAAGTGGGTCATGACAAATTGGAAACCACAATTGGTGTTTCACATAAAACTCACCTTCTAAATTGTTCCATTCTTTGTTGTCGATTGGCATTAAGTGGCTGGATTGGTATAGTTTTTCCCTTACCGAGTCATTTGAAAACCAAAGTACATCTGCACCTGTGTTGAATCGATTCTTCCCCACCTTTGTAAGGTATTCTTCAGGACTCAGAAAGACAATTCGCACATTGCATTTGGTGCTTTTCTCAAATTCTTTTATAAGCGATGAATCGGTTTCTGTTAATTCGTCAGTGAAAAGAAACACTTCTTGTTTAGCAGAAGGTTCAGCCTCACGCAAGACGCATGCGCCCAATAAGCCAAGTATTCCTGTAAATGTGAGAAGTTTCCAATAATTCATCGTGTTTCAAAGATAGCTTTTTTGAGACTTGGGACAAAAGACTTGAGACAAAAGACAGGTTCTGAGTGTTGAGTAGAAAATAATGAGTGAAAATTAGTTGTGTCAATAGCTCCTAAATCAAAAAGTCTAGAGTCTTCCGTCTTTAGTCTAATTGTCTTTCACTACCTTTATATCCTTAAAAATTCTTCCTGGTGGCACAATCCAAGCAAATACAAAAGAAAACGCAGCTGTTAAGTGATTTGAACAGCGGTAATACGAAAACGATCAGCGCAGCAATAAATGCACTTCATGTTCATGGAGATTCTTCTATGATTCCTACGTTATTGGAGTTCTGGAATTCGAAGTTGAACGAAAAGAATCAGGAAGAATTGCGAGAATTGTTGGTTGGATTAAAAGACAGTTCTGCTGTTGAACCGTTGATGGAAGCGTTTAGAAATTCAGATGATAACCTATTCCAACGCAAATTGATAAATGTGTTCTGGAATTCGAAATTGGATTTCAGTGAATACTTAGCAGATTTTGTTGTGTTTGCGATTGATGGCGATTTTATGGACTGTCTGGAAGCGGTAACCGTGATTGAAAATTTTGAATTCAATTCTCCTGAATCAGCGGTACTTGAATCGCAGCTTCTTTTGAAGGAATTTTTCAGCAAAGATGAAAACCCCGAAGCAAAGAAATATCAGCTTTTACAAGATATTGCACTAATTGTAAAGGACTTTGAAACCGGAAACGATACCGACGATTTTTTCGAAGAAGACTGACCCAAGCTTGTCTTCGATACTTCTCCATTGCATTCCGAAACTCAGACTGACGCTTGGTACTTACACGTCAGATTGAGTGAATCCGACGGGAGGCGGATTCGTATCGAAATCGATGTGTAATTAAAAAAGTCCGTTAATCTCGCCGTCGATAGCTTGAATGATCTTTCCTAAGTCTTCCTGATTCTCTGGAAAACGGTTGTTATCTACATCAATGATCAATAATTTACCATTGTCGTAAGTAGAGATCCACGCTTCGTAACGCTCATTCAAACGTTTCAAATAATCCAAACGGATACTTTCTTCGTATTCACGTCCGCGTTGTTGAATTTGGTTTACCAAGGTAGGAACAGAAGCTCTCAGGTAAATCAATAAATCTGGTGCAGAAACAAACGAATCCATCAGGTTAAACAACGAAAAGTAGTTCTCGAAATCTCTTGTCGTCATCAAACCCATTGAATGTAAATTCGGAGCAAAAATGTACGCATCTTCATAGATAGTTCTATCCTGAATTACGGCTTGTTTTGTACTTTGAATTTCCTGGATCTGTGTAAAACGAGAATTCAGGTAGTAGATTTGAAGGTTGAATGACCAACGCTGCATATCTTCATAGAAATCGTTCAAATAAGGATTCTGCTCAACATCTTCAAAATGTGTTTCCCATCCGTAATGTTTTGCTAATAACTTCGTTAACGTAGTTTTTCCTGATCCGATATTTCCTGCAACTGCAATATGCATTGTTTGATAATTTGAGAATGCCTAAATTACAAAAATTGCCCACAATCGGTCGACTTGTGGAAAAATAATGTTTGACTTACTCAGCTATAATTTGATACGCGCTAAGTTGATTTTTGGTGCTGAAGAAGAAACAATCTCCAATTGCCATGATGCTGACCAATTCTTCACTGATCTGAGCTGGAATTTTAGTGACTGACTTTTCAAGTGCATCACCATCTAAAAAGCTGAACAACAAGTAAATTTCATTGTTTTTGATACCAAATAAATTGAAATCGCTTGTAAAGTAATTCGTATAACCTTCAAATGGAACGATGTCGATAAGCGTTCCGAAAATGTCGAAACGGGAAAGTTGATTTTTATCGTCGAG
>CAMLET010000388.1 GCA_946479125.1 uncultured Flavobacteriales bacterium | reverse complement strand
CAATTGCACATGCCATTGTTGAAGTTACGTCACCGACAACTATAACTAAATCCGTAGGATTCGCAACCAAATACCTTTCAAAGCCAATCATGATTGCAGCCGTTTGTTCTGCCTGAGTTCCGCCTCCTGCTTCCAGATTAATATCCGGAGTTGGAATTTCTAACTCTGAAAAAAACTTTCCAGACATTTTCTCGTCGTAATGCTGACCCGTATGCACCAAACGATAGTCAATGGTCCTACCCTTAACTTGTGCCGCTTTGATTGCATGAATAATCGGTGCAATCTTCATGAAATTTGGTCGAGCACCTGCAATAATTGTAATCTGCATGACTTAGAGTCTGTTTAATTTTAACAATGTGTAAAAACGTAAAAGGTGAACTTGCCTTTTTATTCTTGAAGGTTGTTTTATCAATCGATATGCCCATTCGAGGTTGTTCTTTACCCACCAGTTTGGCGCACGTTTTACCGTTCCTGTATACACATCAAAACTCCCGCCTAAACCCTGATAAACTGCAGAATGTTGTTTTGAAAATTCTTCCATGAGTAGTTCTTGTTTTGGCGAACCCATTGCAACAAAAACAACATCTGGTTTTTTTTCTAAAATATCCGCTATCAAGTCGTTTTTCTCTTCTTGAGTTTTAATATAGCCATTCCGATAGTTCACGATGTTTATTCCAGAAAATTGCGTCTTCAACTTCTGAATTGTTTGTTCAATCACTTCTTGCTTTCCTCCAATAATGTAGAATGATTTCGCTTGAAAATATGCTTCGACAATATCCAGCCAAAGCTCACAACCCGGAACTTTAACCGCGTTACCAAACCCTTTCTTTTGAAGTGCCCAAACTGCACCAATTCCATCCGGATAGCCCAAATTTCTATTGATGATTGATCGTGTTTCTTCTGTTGAATGCAAGATTTTCTCTGCATTAACCGCAACCAAAATCGACTTTTGCTCAAAAGCATAATTGATCAATTCCATTCTTGATTGTGGAGCAAAGATTTGTAGACCAGAAACTGTTGCACTATCCATTTACTGATGTTTTAGATTCAACATTTATATGCGTATTTATTGCTTTTGAAAGCATCACTTCCAATTTGCCAGTTACCGAACTCGCCAGGAAGTTCTCAGTTGCATATCGATGATTGTTTCTTGCAATCTCCATACATTCATGAGCGTTCAATATATATTTTTCTATTTCCGAAGCATAAATTTCAGGTTCAAACCCAGCAATTAATGCTCCCATTTGAGGAACCTGGAAAAAATCATTTAATCCGCCTAACGGACGAGTAACTACGGGCATTCCAAAAGCCATTGCTTCCAAAACAGAAGTTGGCATTCCTTCTCCAAACGATGGTAAAACGTACACTTGGGAAGATTCAAATTCTTTAGCAATATCTTTTCCGAAAACGGCACCACGAAACAACACGTTTTTTAGTTGAAGTTCTTGCACAAGTTCTTTTGAACGCTCTAAATCCGGACCATTACCAACAATTCGCAAAACCAAATCCGGATACTTTTTCTGCAAAATTGCGAATGACTGAATGGTGATGAAAATTCCTTTTTGCTCAATAACTCTGGCTAAAAAGAGAATTTCTGTGACTTTTCCATTTCGTGATGAACAATTGAAATCTTCCAATAATTCATTATTCACCTTTGTAGTTGTCAATTCAATTGGTGTCTGAATTCCAATTTCCATGAGTTTCGTTTTGAACTCCTCAGCCAAAACAAAAATCAATGTCGACTTATTGTAAATGCGTTTGAATGAAGCGCCATTTTTCACTAATTCTTCAGCATGCTGGTGATCCCAGCCATGAATAAATGTAACAACCGGAACACGAAACATGCGAGCAATTCGCAAATAAATTCCATCTCTGAACAACTGATATTTACGCAACGACGGATTTACAATTACAACATCCGGACGTTGAAAAACAAGTTTCAAAGTATACTTCAACAAATCCCAACCAAACGTAAGTTGAGCTGGAATGGCATTCCGTTTTCCATAGAATTCATAACGCACATCAAAACTCCAGTACTTTTTAAGTCCCAGGTAATGATTGGCTACTCCTCCAAGAAGTTTGAATGATGGGGTTACAACTAGTACTTTCATGACTTGGAATTATACAGGTTCATATATGCACTAGCGCAAGATTGAATTGAATATTCATTTCTGAAACCGTCAATAATCTCTTCTTTCTTGTAATAATTGTTTTGGATCCGTTCCATCATCAATAGAATGGATTCCTTAAAAGATTCCTTTGAAAAATCTTTGCTCAGCAAACCAAGTTTATCATTCTTGAGAATATCATTCATTCCACCTGCAGGTGTTGAAATCACGGGAATTCCGCATGAAAACCCTTCCAATACACTCATCGGAATTCCTTCTCTCAAGGAACTCAAGATCATTGCATCGGCATTGGAAACATAATCAAGTAGATTTTGCTGTTCTCCAAGGAAATGAATGTTTGTAGTTTCGATAACCGGAAAATCGCGACCAATTACAACTAAAGAAATAGGTCTGTTTTCAGTTTCAAATTCTCCGAAAACAGAAAAAAGTAATTCTTGATTCTTGTGCTCAAGGCTGTATCGCGCAACATGAACAAACACCACATGATCTTCTGATTTTCGAAGATGAGTAACAAAAGACTTAGCAGTTTCATGATTCTGTGAAATAGTCGCGTCAGGAACGCCATTCAGAATAAACGGTGTATTTGAAATTCCATAAACGGTTTCCATAGAATCAGAACATTCCTTCGATAACGCTACAGGAACAATTCGTTTTGATTTATAAAACCATCGATTCAATCCTTTTTGACCTTTAAAACCGGTCGCCATTTGAGCCATGCTGTGAATGGTATGAATCGATTTCAACTTCAAAAGAAGAGCAGGAAGAAATCCGTACAAAACTGTGTTCAAATGGTAATGGACAATATCTGGTTGCTTCTTCTTTAAAATGCGATACACTTTAAAGAAATTGCGCAATTCAATTCCCTGTTTAGAATGGAGACAAATCTGTTTTACATTGTTGCTCAAGAGCGGTTTATAGAAACTATTTTTTTCGTTGTCTTCTAAAACTGTAATCAAGGTAACATCATTCGCTTTGCTTTGCTCATTGCATAAATTAAGCACAACACGTTCCGCTCCACCACTCGATAGATTGAAAATAACATGTACTATTTTTAGTCGCTTAGAATCCATTTTGCTTTAGAATAGTTTGATAAATCCCAAGCGTTTTTTCCACCGAAGCCTTCCAGCTTCTATCACCATTCTGATGATACGTACTTGTTATGTTTTTCGAAACATCATGCAAAAGTTGAGGTTTCTCTATAATTTCAATCAGTTTTGTTTTCAAGGACTCTACACTTTTAGGTTCTACAAGAAACCCAGTGAAGTCGTCATCAATCATCTCATGAAAACCACCAACTTTAGTCGCTAAAACAGGTTTAGAAAAGGCAAAACTGGTCATAATTACACCACTCTGCGTTCCTTCTACATATGGACAAACCACCAAATCGCTGCGGTTTATCAATTCAGCCAATTCTTCAACTGAAACATGTTTGTTGATTGAAGTTATTCCTTCAATATAGTTGATCAATAACTCACCTTTTCCAGCTATGGTCAGTTTCAATTCAGGATAGACGGATTTGAGTTGATTGAAAGTTTCAACCAGAAGATCAATCCCCTTGTAAGGCGTAA
>CAMLET010000387.1 GCA_946479125.1 uncultured Flavobacteriales bacterium | reverse complement strand
GTCACTGAACTTTGGTTATCGATGTGAGTCGGGTTATCGAAGTGCTAGCCCTTCAGCTTCCAAACCAAAATCTCATCTGCTGAATTGATCTTAAACTCAAGATACGCACCACTAGTCTTGGTTACCTTTCCAGTTTTCAAAGACGTTGCTGTTCGTACGCGATACTCCGGAAATTTGAGGTCGAGTCGAATCTTGCTGGATGTCAATTTATCGTTCGGAATGAAGATGGCATAATGTTCTCCATTTTTTCCTTCTGTAAAAATCCATTTTCCGTTGGTCGTTTCTTGTTCATATGGTGCAACTGGTTTTGAGTTGTAAATAGCTTCTGAATTGAATTTCATCCACAAGCCCATTTCTTCCAACCGCTTATAGGCAATACTGTCCCATTCGCCATTTGCATCCGGTGCAACATTCAAAAGGAAATTACCGCCACGTGAAACGATCAAACACAGATTCGTCAATAAGGTTTTGGTGCTTTTGTAATTGTCGTTAGGAACATAACTCCAACTGTCTCCCATCGTCATACAGCTTTCCCAAGGATAGGGAAGTGGTTCGTTTGGAATTTTCTGTTCCGGTGTCAGATAGTTTTGATTCGGACCTTCAACTGCTCTGTCAACTACAATTAATCCGGGTTGTAATTTCCGTGCTTTCTCCACCAAAGTGTCCATTCCGATATCCTGATGCATCGGTTTATAACCCCATTTCGGTGAAGTTTCTGTAAAGGGTTGAACCCAGCCACCATCTAACCATAGAAGATCTACTTTTCCGTAATTAGTCATTAACTCCAAAATTTGATTCTGTGTAAACTCCACGTACGATTTCCATTTCTCAGGCTTCTTTGTTAGATCATAATTAGGATTTCTATCGTACGGTGGAAATGTTGGATCCCAATAATTCTCGTTATGCCAATCGGGTTTCGAGAAGTAAGCTCCTGTCCAAATTCCTTCATTTCTGAAAGCCTTGAAAACTTCCAAAGTAATATTCGACCTTGGGTTTTTGGAGAAAGGACAATTGTCGTTACCAACCGTGTATTGCGTGTGATTGGAACTGAACATGCAAAAACCGTCGTGATGCTTCGTTGTGAAAACGACGTATTTCATTCCTGCATTTTTCGCTGCTGAAGCCCATTTTTCAGGATTAAATTGCGTTGGATTGAAGGTCGTTTGCAAGTTTTCATACGCTTTCACGTATTCGTAATAATTGTCTGCATAAGGACCACGTCTTTTGCACCAATCTTCGTCTTCCGGACAAATACTCCAACTTTCTACAACTCCCCATTGTGAATATGGCCCCCAGTGCATGAGTAGTCCGAATTTATAATCCTGCCATTCGTCCAGTTTTTGTTGAACAAGCGAATCTGTAACAGGAAAGTATTTTTGTTCGTGCTCTTGAGCAAGGGAGAGGAAAGAGAAAAGTGCAAAGAGGAAAGCAAAAAGATGTTTCATTTGATAAAATTAATGGTTCAAAAGTTCAAAAGTTCAAAAGTTCAAAAGTTCAAAATTGACTTAAACACCTTTGATCTCTTTGAGTCAATTTGATCTTTTCTAACTCTGCTAATCTAATGAAACCCGCCTTGTCCGCGATACAATTCAAGGGACGAATTCAGGACAATTTTAATTACAGTGATTTCTGAATCTAAAGCATCAGTTGGTATCTTGAAGAAAACTGTTCCCGGAACATAGTTCCACGAGATTTTACCTACAATTTTCGTTTCAATTTCAGCCCGCGAACCAATTACTGAAGCCGAAACAATCTCATTCTTAATTCCTTTTAGCATCAAATCAATGGTCACATCATTCGCAGGACCATTCTGTCTGGCATTATTTACAAACAAGTAAAGCGTTTTCCCGTCAGCACTTAAGGTTGAATTTCCATGATAATGACCATAAGGCAAGCCAGCTTTTGTTCCATAAATGGCTTCAGCATGTTTGTTCGTCCAGCGACCAACTTCTTTCAATAATTTCACTTGTTCTTCAGGAATTGTTCCATCTGCTTTCGGACCAATATCCAGTAACAGATTTCCACCCATATTCAAACATTCCGTAAAGATTTGAAGTACTTCGTTCGTGGTTTTGTAGTTCGTGTCCTTGGGTTGATAACCCCAGCTATCATTACTCGTCAGGCACAATTCCCAACTTGATTTTTCGGGATGAATGATCGGCATGTTTTGTTCCGGAGTGGAATAATCGCCATAAGAATGTAATCTACCATTCAAAATTGCTTTTGGGTTCGAAGTATGAATAATGGAATCGATCTTGTCGGCACCCCATTCCGCTTCGGTATGTTCCCAATCACCGTCGAACCAATACAAATCGGGTTTAAAAGTACTGTTGATCTCGGCTATTTGCGCATGCATGAATTTTAGAAACGAAGTCCATTGCTGCGGATTTTCAGAAAGTTCGTATCGATTGAATTCCTTCAGGAATTTCGGGTAAGAAGTATGCGACCAGTTGAGCAGGGAATAATAAGTTCCGAGCTTCAGGTTTTCCTTCCGGATTGCGAGAGAAAGAGGTGTGATTACATCCTTGGCTGCCGGAGTTTGATAAATCGTACTCAACGGTTTTTTCGCATTCCAAAGCGCAGTTTTACCTGTCGGATATAGTGAATTTGGAAACGCCTTCGTCCATTCTGTTTTCGTTGGATATGGTGTTAGTTGTTTTGTATCCCAAAGTGCAAGACCATCGTGATGTTGTGTTGTGATAACCGTATACTTCGCTCCACTTTCTTTAATCAATTGCGCCCATTCAGTAGGATTGAATTTGGAAGCCGTAAAACCTTTCATCTGTCGCATGTATTGGTCGTACGGAACTGTCCCATTATGAAACGACCAACTTTCACCAACACCATCTACAGCATACATTCCCCAATGAATAAAGATCCCAAGTTTCGCATCGTTGAACCACTGCACGCGGGTGGAATCCGTTTGTGAGAAAGCAGAAGATGAACAAAGTAGAAGGAAAAGGAGAGAGTGGATTTTCATTTGAAAAAAAATTGAGTAGTGAAGATAATGGAAATGTTTCAGGTTTTTGTAACCCATTTGTTGTCGTTTACCCTTTCAGATTTGAAGAATTTTACGAAATTCACCCGAATTATTTGATTACATGATACCTTCTCCGAAAAATCTCCCACCTGGTTTTACTTCAATTAGTACAGGTTATAAGTTAAAGGCAGTATTAGCTATACTGTCAATCCTACTATTTTTCACCTTGTTTTTTGCCTTAGTAACGGCTTCTTTTTATTTGTTTTATTGGGCACTAATGTACCCAATGATGTACGTTAATAAATTGACAATTTTATTGAAATTGGGTGCAATTGCCGGAGCTGGTATGCTCGTAGCATTTGTCTTGAAGTTCGTTTTGAAATTGAGAAATCATACACCAGAAAATAGAGTTGAGGTAAGTAAGACGGAGGAACCCGAACTGTGGAAATTAATTCTTGATATTTGTGAAGAGACCGGTGCTCCAAAGCCGAAGGCAATTTACCTGGACCCTGATGTAAATGCATATGTTCGTTACACCAATAATTTATTGAGTTTGGTTGTTCCGGTTGGCAAAGAATTGACAATTGGAATGCCTTTGTTTTATGGGTTGAATCAATCGGAGTTTAAAGCAGTAATGAGTCATGAGTTTGGGCATTTTGCTCAGCGAAGTATGCGAATTGGAAGTTATATCGGAACATCAAATACAATAATTCATGGGATGATTTTTTCCCACGATTCTTG
>CAMLET010000386.1 GCA_946479125.1 uncultured Flavobacteriales bacterium | reverse complement strand
GTTGATCCACGGTTCAGCTGACGAAAACGAACATATCCAAAACTCAATGGAGTTTATCACGGCATTAGTTGCGGCAAACAAACAATTCGACTTTTTCGCTTACCCGAATAAAAATCACAGCATTTACGGTGGAAACACAAGAAACCACTTGTACAATATGATGTTGAATTACACTTTGGAGAATTTGTAGAGAGAATAGATCGGTGACTTTCCGCCGCGGCGGACTCAGCCGCCAGATCATATCCCATTAATTTATTAGGGGATTCATTTTAATAAGATGAATCCCCTTATTTATGCTCTCTGTTTCCAAACTATACTCACCTTTTTAATCAACTCATTTACCCAGTAAAACATTTCTTTATTTTTTTTCAGTTTGGAGTAGATAATCATTGTTTGTTTATTAACTTTAGGACGACTATTAACAAAATAGATTTTTAATACTGAGATGAGCGAGACTGCGAAAATTGAATTAGGAGGGAAAGTTTTTGAATTCCCTGTTGTAGAAGGTACCGAAAACGAGAAAGCAATTGACATTACAAAATTGCGTCAGGAAACCGGATACATTACGATTGACTCTGGTTATAAGAACACAGGGGCAACATATAGTGCTATTACCTTTTTAGATGGTGAAGAAGGAATTCTGAGGTACCGTGGATATCCGATTGAGCAGTTAGCAGAAAAAGCATCGTTCATTGAAGTAGCTTACCTTTTGATCTACGGAGAATTGCCAACTCAAGCGCAATTAGATGGATTTAAAAAAGACATCACAAAACACACATTGGTTCATGAAGACATGAAACAATTCTTTGAAGCATACCCTGCGCAAGCTCACCCAATGGGAGTTCTTTCTGCAATGGTTTGTTCTCTTTCTACGTTCTACCCTGAGTCGCTTGACCCAAATAGAAGCCCTGAGAAAAAGAACTTGACGATGCTTCGTTTGTTAGCTAAATTGCCAACATTGGCAGCTTGGGCTTACAAAAACTCAATGCGTCATCCGTTCATGTACCCAAGAAATGAGTACGATTACTGTAAGAATTTCTTACACATGATGTTCGCAATGCCAACTGAAGATTACAATGTTGATCCAGTTGTTGTTGACGCTTTGAACAAATTATTGATCCTTCACGCTGACCACGAGCAAAACTGTTCAACTTCTACAGTACGTATCGTAGGTTCATCTCAAGCAAACTTATACGCAACAATTTCAGCAGGTATTTCTGCACTTTGGGGGCCACTTCACGGTGGAGCTAACCAGGCAGTTATCGAAATGTTGGAGAAAATCCACAACGATGGTGGTGACGTTGACAAATGGGTATTGAAAGCGAAAGACAAAGATGATCCGTTCCGTTTGATGGGATTCGGTCACCGTGTTTACAAAAATTTCGATCCTCGTGCTACAATCATCAAGAAAGCATGTGATGATGTATTAGAGAAAATGAAAATCAACGATCCATTATTGGATATCGCTAAGAAATTAGAGAAATACGCTTTAGAAGACGAGTACTTCAAATCAAGAAGCTTGTACCCGAACGTAGATTTCTACTCTGGTATCATTTACAAAGCATTGGGAATTCCAACTGAAATGTTTACCGTAATGTTCGCATTAGGTCGTCTACCAGGATGGATCGCACAATGGAAAGAAATGTCAGAAGGTGGTGAACCAATTGGTCGTCCGCGTCAGATTTACACAGGAGCGGTAACACGTGACTATGTTGATATTGCAAAGAGATCTTAGGATTTAAAATACATTGGAAAGGGTTGACGGAAGTCAGCCCTTTTTTTATTCATGTTGTCACCACAAAAAAAGAATTTTGGGAATTTCCAAAATACGGGACTTCGGGATTTCGGGATATCCCTCAAGCTCTGAAAAAATTAGTTCAGAAAAACGGACTTACACCTGCAAATCCGCTTCTGTTCACCTAAGTAGTAGAGTTGTAATCTCTTACTTTCCTTTCTTCACATCAACGCAATACGTCACACAATGCCAAATCGCACCGTATTCCTTTCCGTTATGTGTTCCCGTTTTGTTTTCCGTCAAGAAACCTTCCATCATATAAATTCCAGCAACGTAGGGCTCAAAGAAACCATGACCTTTATCGTTCAATTCGAACTTCTTTGTCCAACCCATTGGAGGCTGAACTGAAAATTCAATTTCTTTAGAAACGGTTTGTTGATACAGAACATCCACTTCAATATGTTGATTCACTTCAAAAGATTTCGTTACTGGAAGATTAAAAGATAAATCTGAAGCCTTTGCCAAATTTCCTTCTCCTAAATTACTCCCATCAATTACAGTAGTCGCAACGGCGTAATAATGAATCCGAGATTGGTAATAAACATCTGCCACCAAATGATCGATCACAAATGTGTAAACACCTTTCTCTGTTGGAGTGAACTTTACTGAATATGCATTACCGGCTTCTTTCGTTGTCAACTCTGATTTTACCCCTGTTGGAGAAATAGCCCACAAGTGAAACTTCCCAAGATCACTGAACCAATGTCCTGCCGAATCACGCTCGTTCTCACTGTACTCGCCAAAATAAACCTTAATGTCTTGTGCTTTTCCTGATTTACCAACCGAATTGGTTTCAATCCAAATGGCATGCGCATTTACAACTCCACAAATCAATAAAAACGCTGAAAATATTATTGCCTTCATTTTTTTTCTGCAAAGGTCAGTTTAGAACGACCATTTTACAATACCGAAACGGGGGTATTTCACCATCATTCATTTGAAGTAGAAATAAAATGCTAAACATTTAGTTTTTTACGAACATTGCTAAATCGATTTACATCTGGGAAATAAAACACTTTGTCAAAAACGCTGAAAACCTTCATATTATCTTAACACTTACGCAACTGTTGTTGGCATACCTTTGGCTCAGAAATACTCAAACAAATGCGTTATTTACTCTCCATTTTAGTTCTTTTCCTTTCCACTTTAGTGACTGCTCAAACTGTTTTCAATGAAACCATTGGAACTCCCGGTGCAACAACTCCTGTTGGAACATATACCGGATATTCAAATTATCCAACATTGACTTATACTGGAAATGCGGATGTTAGAACTACCACTCCGTCCAACACTTATACTGGTTTCTCTGCAAGCGGTAATGTATTTATAACAAATACTATAGGAACTAATTTTGAGATAAGTAATATTAACACAAGTAGTTATACATCTTTAGCACTCACTCTTGGTCATTATAAAAATAACACCACAAGTAATGGTAGTGACTTGGTTATTGAGGTCAGCAGCGATGGAACTACATACACAGCCTTGTCTTATACCCGACCAACTGGTGCGGGAACGTCAAGTTGGATATTAGCTTCTCCAACCGGAACTATTCCTTCTACTGCCAATTTAAGAATCCGTTTTCGACAAACAGCAACTGCCACACAGTTCCGAATCGATGATATTAAACTCACTGGTACATTAGTTGCTTCATGCACAGATCCAGGTGAACCAACAACAACTTCTACCACATTAACTGGTACTCCAACTTGTACTTCGTCAACAATTACATGGAATACTGTAGCAGGAAATGGATCAAATCATTTGGTTCTGGTTTCAATTGCTGCAATTGTAGGTGTTCCTGCTGACAACACCAATTATACAGCATCAACGGTGTTTGGATCTGGCGGAAGTTCGATTTCCGGAGCTCAAGTAGTTTACACAGGAACTGGAAACAGTGTAACCATTTCAGGACTAGCACCTGGAA
>CAMLET010000385.1 GCA_946479125.1 uncultured Flavobacteriales bacterium | reverse complement strand
CTGGTGCAAAAGTGAAGAACAGCGTAACTGGCGAAGAAACTGAAATTCCAGCTACTGGATTCTTCGTTGCAATTGGTCACAAACCAAATACAGACATTTTCAAGGATTACATCAATCTTGATGAAACAGGTTATATCAAATACGAAAAACCGGGAAGTTCATTAACGAATGTTCCTGGAGTTTTTGTTGCTGGTGATGCTGCTGACAGAACTTACCGTCAGGCAATTACTGCTGCGGGAACTGGATGTATGGCTGCTTTGGACGCTGAGCGTTACTTAGCTGCTCAAGAGCATTAAGAAAATAGAATTCAATAGTCCGGCACTGTCGTACGCTGAGGTTACTCGAAGTGCGAAGTGCCGGATTTTTTGTTGGAGAAATTTGAAAAACTGCTATCTTCGACCTTATGTCACTTGCTTTACCTCTTGTTGTCGACTACGCCTCAAAATTACCAACTTGGATAGTGATTTTGATCTTCTTAGTTCCACTTGGTGGAGGTTTGACATTGTATGCTTACAAAACACGTCACGCCAGATATTGGCGAAAAGGTATTTTTCCACTCTCGCTAAAACCAACAGAAGACAATTTTCTTGAAGCTTATCTGGCACTTGGAGCTAAGCTCATCTTGTTGGATTATCAGGAGACGAAAAGCAAAACCCAGTACATCAATCAATATTTTCGACGCTATTTCACCAAAGCCAATTACAATTTTGGTGATTCATTGATGTTTTCACTGAAATATCCGATTCAAACCAGAACGATAACGGATTGGATGAAAATTCATCTGAGCGACGAAGGTTCTCGTTCGCAAGTTATTTACTTTTTGACTGGATTAGCGCTTGTTTCAGGAAATGTAAATACGAAAGAGTTTAATTTCTTGAAACAGATCAATCAGGATCTTGACCTCTCACCTGAAAATCTAACTCAGATTATTGCCATTTATGCGTCGTATCAACAGCATAAACAAGAAGAAACGAAAAAGGTCAGGCAAAAACCGAACAAGAACTATTTCTATGAGATCTTAGGAATTCCGGCCAGTTCAACACAAGAAGAAATCAAAAAAGCCTACCGAAAACTGGTTAAGATTCATCATCCGGATAATTTTGCAACTGGAACGGAATCACAACAGAAAATGGCCGCAGAAAAGTTTGTAGAGATCCAGAATGCTTATGAAAAGCTCTTAGGAAAGTAAGGTAAGGGCGAATCATCATTCACCCGTAAATTCAACCCAACTCCTCTACCGACGTTTTACTCCTCAATCTTCTCTTCTTCTTTTTTTTCCAAAGAAAAACTCAAACCGATAGCCACTTCAAGCACACTTCTTTTATAAATGTCTTCCTTGAACTTTGGATGATAATCTTTCCCGAAATTCAAAAAAACGGGAAGTCGAACACCGTAATAAATGGTCCATTTTTCAGTCCAGCGAATAGTGTGATAAACCTCCGGACTAACCGCCTGATAGCTGTGCCAAATCGTATTTGTTTTCGGTAAAAAGCCAGTATTGCCAACTTCTTTATACAACATGAAAACGTCGTTTTGAATCAATCCACAACGAAAATTCAGATTCGCTCTTAAACCATGAATCACAGAAAACTCATGAAAATATCCCGACATCAAAACAGCACTAAAAGCCTTACTTGAGGAAGAAGAATATCCATAGATCTCATACTCCACACCATCTACAACCTTTTTGCGCTCAATGTCGGAAAACGGAAAATCTCGAGCGTCAATGTCATTCACTCCGCCACCAAAATATCTACCGTTGACCAGAAATCCAGCTCCAAGGAGGAAGTTTGGCTTCACTACTTTTTGAAACTGTAAACCCAATGACAAATCTTCGAAACGTGAAGAAAGTTCAGCACTCATCCGTTGTTGGGAAAAGGAAAAAGACGAAACGAATAATGAGGTTAATAGTAAAGCAGCATTCAATCTCATAGTAGTAATCAGTTCATGAGTACAGAACTAATTTACAAAAAAATACAATTACCGAAGTTGATCTATTGGTCCTTCAAGAATTTTATCACTGAGTTCATGATACGAGGAGTCTAATTCTTTTAAGAGCCTAAGAAAGCGAAGATAAAACACTGAACAAAGCAGCAACCAAAAGCTGGCACCGATTCCTAATGCTATTTCAACTACAGGACCAAATTCCCGATGAAAAAACATAACAAGTGTAATTTGAGAATAAACACAAATTGACGCCAAAACTCCACAGATCATTAACAGAACATTCAACAATTTGAATCTCTTTGATTTTTTTTCGCTTTCCAAATTCCATTGCGAATGATACTTCCTGAAAAATGAATATCGAAACAGCGCACTAAAAACAGGTAGAATCCAGTGTATGGCAATTAAGAAGCGATTCGAACTTCTAGAACCATTGAAATATCTCAAATTCTTATTCATTCGAAACATCATGACCAATAAAAGCACAATTGAAAAGTAAGTTAGTAGTTGATGTGAGCTGAAAACATATTTTGAATAAAACCTCCCAGCGGCTCCAATAATATCCAAATAGCGAAAGGAAATTGAATGAACATTAAGCATCAATACCAATATGTATACTAGAATCGCTAGAAAATTCAGTCCAATAAAGAGCCAATACAAAACTGTCTGCCAATTCAATAATTTTCTATTCGATAGCAGTGTTATCATCACCTCACTGTTTTCTCCAGCATTGGTACAAAGCTGAAATAGCCAAATAACTCTTCCTTGTATTCGTTTTCAGCCAACTTGGTAATACGAACCATTTCCTGTCCTTCATCACCACCAACCGGAATTACTAAATATCCACCAACTTTCAACTGATTCAAAAGAGTTTGTGGAATGCTTGGTGCACCGCACGTCACCAAAATCTTATCGTATGGACCAAAGATCTCTTTTCCCTGATAGCCGTCACCAAAAAACAACTGCGCGCGCACTTTCAATTTATCCAGGATGTGAGTTGCTTTAACGTGTAACTCTTTTTGACGTTCAATTGAATACACCTTCGCACCCAACTTGAACAGAATTGCAGTTTGAAATCCTGAACCTGTTCCAATCTCCAGTACCTTCTCCCCTTTTTTCAACTCAAGTAAAGACGACTGAAATGCAACTGTGTACGGATGAGAAATGGTTTGTCCGGCACCAATCTGAAATGCCACATTAGAATAAGCTTGTTGTTCAAACGCAAGATCGAGAAAGTAATGACGTGGAACCTGATCAAATGCCTCTAGTACATCATCATTTACAATTCCTTTTTGACGCAATTCATGAATTAATTGTTTGCGCATTCCTTTATGTCTGTACGAATCTTGCATTCAACAAATATAGTTCGTTCTAACTCCCATTTGGCTTGGGAACTTCATAATCTATCTACATTGAATTGTGTATATTTGGGACACTATTAATTAAAAAAACATGAGTATTAGTCCAAAGGAACTGGAATTCAATAAGAACGAAGACGAAATGCGCTTGAAAATTTCCAAAATGGAAGCTGAACTTGCGCAGGTCATGAAAGGTGGCGGCGAGAAAAGAATTGCTGCACTTCATGCCAAAGGAAAACTTTCAGCCCGCGAACGCATTGACTTACTTTTAGATCCGAACACCCCTCGATTTGAAGTAGCTGCTTTTGCTGGATATGGAATGTACGAAGAACACGGTGGTTGTCCTTCTGGTGGCGTTGTTGTAATGATTGGTTACGTTTCAAATAAGCAATTTATTGTTGTTGCAAACGACGCTTCAGTATAGGCTGGTTGCTGGTTTAGATTTACC
>CAMLET010000384.1 GCA_946479125.1 uncultured Flavobacteriales bacterium | reverse complement strand
GCGTTTCTTTAATGTGAAGTCTACGCCAAAATCAAAATACTTCGTTTTTCCATAACGACTCAACGGACGAAGATTTCCCAATAATCCACTACTCAAACGTAAAGTCAGCCATTTGTAGGAAAAGCCAACTCCAATGATCAATCGACTGTTGTTTCGAAGATAAACACGATCAATTCCCTTCATTGTGGGAATTTTAATGGAAAGTGGAGCAGTGCTGTAGCCAAGATCCCCAAACCAAACATACTGATCAGAATACCTTTCGTATGCAGGAGTGCTTTCCTGTGCAAATGAAATGCAGGAAATAAAGAAAAACAGTATTACGATCCTAGTTCTCAATTCCTTCTAACGAAAGTAAATACGTGTAAATAAGTGCAATTTCAAGTCGTTGGTTCGTTATACCAGAACCACCGCCATGTCCACCATCGAATGTACAGTTGAATAGTACAGGGGCACTTCCTTGATTGAAGTCTCTCAATTTTGCAGTCCATTTCAGCGGTTCCCAATATTGTACCTGAGAATCGTGATATCCGGTTGTAATATAAAGTGAAGGATAAGCTTTTGCTTCAACGTTATCGTACGGAGAATAACTCAACATGTATTCAAAGGCTTCTTTCTCATTCGGATTACCCCATTCTTCGTATTCACCCACCGTTAATGGTAAGCTGGCGTCCAACATCGTATTCATTACGTCTACAAACGGAACCTGAGCAATCATTCCTTTGAACGTTTCCGGTGCAAGATTAGCGACAGCACCCATAAGTAATCCGCCGGCACTTCCGCCCATTGCGTAGATCTTCGTTGGATCACAATAGTTTGCAGCTGCCAATCCTTTTGCACAGTCAATAAAATCCGTAAACGTATTCATTTTGTGCATCAATTTTCCGTCCTGATACCATTCTTCGCCAAGGAACTTTCCTCCGCGTATATGAGCAACTGCGTAAACAAATCCTCTATCCAATAATGAAATGCGTGTTGCAGAGAACGAACATGGAATAGTGATTCCGTATGAACCGTAACCGTAAAGTAGAAGTGGAGCCGATTTTAAATCAATTCCTTTTTTGTAAACAATAGAAACAGGAACTTTAGTGCCGTCTTTTGCAGTAATCCAGATACGTTCACTTTTGTAATTGTTTGGATCGTAACTCTTATCGCGCAATTCTCTTGTGAAAATATCTTTTTGCGTTTTCGAGCTGTAGTCGTAAGCAATTAAGCTGAATGGAGTAGTGAAACTTTGATAGTAAAAACGCAACTCAGAAGAATTAATGTCTTCGTTTCTATCCAAAGACAATTCGTAAGCTGTTTCGTTGAATTTGATGTTTTCTAAGAATTTCCCTTCAAGTGAGTAGTTCGCTATTTGCTGCGTTCCTCGGTTTTTGTCAAGTAAAACAATTCTTGAGTTGTTGATCAGGAATTCTTCAATGTAAACGTCTGTTCTATGCGGAATAACCGTTTGAAATTGCTCAACGGTCTTAACCAATTCCTTAGAATGTAGAATTTGACGATTTGGAGCATTGAAATTACTCAACAAATAAAATCCTGCAGATGTATGCTCTAAGCTGTATAAATGATCTTTTTTCGTTTCGATAAAAGGAATCGTTGCGCTCGTTGGATTGTTAGCATCCAACAAGACAACTTTGCTGGTCGTTGTGCTTACAGAATTGATACAGATGTATGCATTGTCGATTGTTTTTGTCAGATAAACCGCGTACAATTCATCTAAATCTTCAAAGATCAATTCATCTTTCTTGCTTCCAATAGTGTGTCTGTAAACCTGAAATTCTCTTAAAGTATTCTCGTCTTTCTTAATGTAGTAAACGGTTTTATTGTCGTTTGCCCAAACCACAGATCCGTCAGTAACCAGAATTTCATCCTTCAGAATCTTTCCTGTTTTTACATCCATAAAATGAATGGTGTATTTTCTTCGTCCAATAATATCTTCGCTAAATGCAAAAAGTGAATTATTCGTAGAAAAAGAGAAATCACCTAGTTGGTAAAACTTTTTTCCTTTTGCTCTGGCATTTTCATCGAAGAAAAGTTCCGTTTTCCCTTCAAACGTTCTGAATATTTCGCGGTAATCACTTCCTTCTTTATTCTGAAATTGCAAAGTGTTCCCCTGAGTCAACATTGGGGCAGAAGTTTCGTTCGGATCAATTCTGTTGTTGAATTCCGTTAAAAGCGTTTCTGTTGTTTGTTTGTATTTTGAAAAGTAATTGGCGCTATAAGCGTTTTCATCATTGATGTAATCCAATACTTCTTTTGAGTCTCGTTCATTCATCCAGAAATAGTCATCTGTTCTTGAGATTCCATGATTGTTAAATGTTACAGGTTTCTTAAGCGCATCTGGCTGAGCAATTAATGTCATAGGAAATAATATAAAACAATGAATTAGTTTTTTCATTTGGAGATGTAGTTTCGACAAATTTACCAAAATCGGAAGCATAAGTCTTAGAAAAATTCGGATGTTTTATTCGGGTTTAGCTATTTTTACGCCCATGAAGAAACTCTATAAGTTTTTGTTGAATAGTCTTCCAAGACCTCTTTTAATTAGACTAAGCTATGTTTTCCGACTTTTTGCACCGCTTTTATATAAAGGGAATAAAGTAGAATGTCCGGTTTGTGAGAAAAAATTCAGAAAGTTTCTTTCATATGGTTCCAGTGTTGCACACAGAGAAAATGTTCTTTGTCCTTATGATCTTACGCTGGAGCGTCATCGCTTAATGTGGCTTTATCTAAAACAGGAAAGCAATTTCTTTACTGCAGATTCTTTAAATGTTCTTCATATTGCGCCTGAACAGTGTTTCCATAAAACATTCAAGAAACAAAAGAACCTGAATTACTTAACTGGTGATTTGGTTTCTCCAATTGCTGATCTTCATTTCGATTTACATCAGATTCCGTTGGAAGACAATCGTTTTGATGTGGTTTTCTGTAATCATGTATTGGAGCACGTTGATGATGCATTGCAATGTATGAAAGAACTTCATAGAGTAATGAAACCAGGAGGCTGGGGAATTATGCAGGTTCCGCAAGACACTAATAGAGAAAAAACATACGAGGATTGGTCAATTACTTCTCCGGAAGAGCGCGAAAAGCATTTTTGGCAAAAAGATCATGTTCGTTTATTTGGACGCGATTATCCGCAATGGTTGGAAAATGCTGGCTTCGAAGTTAGTGACGGTTTTGAGAAAAATCCAATCAGCCCGGAATTAGTAGAAAGATACCGCCTACCGAAAGGAGAAGTTCTTTATATTGTTCGTAAAAAATAAAATGTCGCTCCTGCTCAAAATCGGTTGTCTTGTAGTTTTCATACAATTGATTTTAAGTTCATGTTGTCATCCGCCTAAAGTTGAAAAGTTTGACGTGGAGCAAGCGAAAATTGATCTGGGCAAAAAACTCTTCTTTGATAAACGCTTGAGTCTCGACAACACCATTTCGTGCAGTTCATGTCATTTGCCTGAAAAAGCTTTTACCGACGGACAACAATTCGGAACAGGTATCAAAGGTCAGTTGACAACCAGAAATGTTCCGTCAATCCTCAATTCCCGGTTTCTTAAAAAGGTAATGTTTGATGGCGCTATTGTGAATCTTGAATTCCAGATTCTTGTTCCATTGACAGAACACAACGAAATGGGCTCGAATATGCGTGACTTGATGATTGAGCTAGCTGCTGATCAGGAATATCAGAAGTTATCAAAGAAGATTTTCAAGCGAAAGTTTGATGCGTTTGTGCTTACAAGAAGTATTGCAGCGTA
>CAMLET010000383.1 GCA_946479125.1 uncultured Flavobacteriales bacterium | reverse complement strand
ATTTTGTGCTTTTCATTCCCTTTTCAAACTATTCAAAAGTACATTTTTATCGATTCGAAAGAAGATACTCAGAAAATTGTGCAAAACGAAGAGAAGCTATTAAACTGTTCTCATCATTCGATGAAGAATCTTTCTAACTTCTAACGCACCTTCTTTGTTAGTGAACATGAAGACCTCATAATCAGTCTTTGATGTTACAGGAGTTTTACGTTTTCCATAAAATAGAAGCTCCTTCATGTCCTTCTTTTTTGTGGAAACACCAATTTGATAATAATACTCGCTCGCCTGAGTTGTATACAAATAATCTACTGCTTCAATATCGTTCAAATCAAAGCTAACTTTTAGTTTCGGAGCTTGCTCCTGTAAATAAATCGTAAGAACTTCACCTTTCACACTTACTTCTGTTCCTGAATCAGAGTAAGCCTTAAAAATCTTCTCTAAACGAAGTGCATCTGCATTCAATTTCTCTTCATCTTTAATAAAGCTACAACTAGAGAGGAATACGGGAATTAGGATTATAAAACAAGTCAACAATTTCATCACTTTATCTTTAAGTTGTTAGGTTCTACGGGATTCCCAGCGGAATCCAGCTGCAGTTGTTTTTTGCCGGAACTCTTCAAATTCCAGTTGATCTTTTATCAAATAAATTCCCAATTTCTTTTCATTTAGGAAAACGGTAACAGGAATCTTAGCAGATTTGATCTTTACCGCTTCAATAGCACTCAAAGCCACCTGATCTAAAGGAAAGCTTTGTTTTTGATCCGACAAACCATACTTCGCAACTTCCAGTTTATCGGTGTAAAAGATTAAGCCTTTTAAATTGCGCAGCATTAAAAATAGAACAATTTTAAACCCAATAAGAAACGGAATCAACCAAAGTAAACTATTGAAAGAAAATGCGAGTCCGCCAAAAAACATCAACAGTATTAACGTGGAAATGATTGTTGAACCAATAATTTCACCCTGATTATTTAAAGATTTGATCTTCATCTACCTGTATTTCGAATCTTTTACCAGAAGAATAACTCCAAGCAGTGAAGCCCCGAAAATAATTGCACCGGCAATTGTTATAGAAACTCCATTTAAATTAGAATAACCTGAAATTCCCAAACCGTAAACGGTAATCCAAATTCCAGTCAATAGTGAAAATGCGGTGATAAGTTCAATTAATTTCTTCATGGTTCGAAGTTAATGAAATGATTTTATCTCCGAAGCCAGATATTGATTTACTAAAAAGCTCCATCCCAATAAAGGAACAGAGCTTTCTAACAAAATTATTGAGTGGAGGTTAGTTTGCCTTATTCAAAAAAACCAACATCGGTTCAGAAACGACTCCGCTTTTCTTAATAGCCTCTTGGGTTTGAGGTGAATTCATCATTGCCAAAGCGTGTTCCTTACTTTCCACTTCTGAGACAATTGTTACGTTGTTCACATCATCAACCGATTGGTAAATATCCTTTACAATTAAACCAGCCTGATTGCGTAATTCAGCTCCTGCATCGAAACCTTGTTTCCATGTTGCGAAATCTTCTACCTGGTGGATTGTAATCATTGTAGTTGCCATAATATCTTTTGTTTAATGTTATGGGACAAAACTACAATGAGGTTAACGCTCAAAACGTTGACATTTGTCAAGAAAACAAACGGAACTCAGAAATAAGCAATTTTCTTTCGGATACGGCTTAAGGTTTCGGGGCTGATTCCAAGATAGGAAGCAATGAAATGCTGTGGCACGCGTTGAAAAAGCTGCGGTTTTTCTTTCAAGAGACTTAAATAACGTTCTTCGCTGGTCATGGTATTCATTTCCGCAATGCGTTCCTGCAGTTTCAATGCCCAAACCTGACTTCCTTTCATGTGAGCTTCTGTCCACCATGGAAAATCAATAAAAGCCTGATTCCAATTTTCAGCACTGATAATTAAGAGTTCACAGGCTTCAATTGCCTGGAAATTATAAACGGTTTTCGTCTTGTTTCTCATTGCCGGCAAATCACCTATCCAGTGGCGTTCTTCGGCAAAATAAACAATCGACTCCTCCCCTTTTTCATTCGTCAGGTATTGTCTCAAGCATCCCTTCAAAACGAAGATAGAAAACCCCGGAACCTCACCCGCACGCATAATGAATTCGTTCTTTTTGTACTTTACAGGTTTCCATAATTTAAGAAAGGGCTCAAATTCATCTGCCGGAACGGTGACGCGCTTTTGGAGTTCTTCCAAGAAAAGCGCAGGATCAGGAATAAAAGCGTTTGCGGGCATAAGATAAAGGTAGATAAAATCTGATTATTTTCATTTTTCTATATTTACTCTATAACACGAAACGAATGAGTACATCACCGGCACATGACGAGAAAATAGCAAAAATGACTTTTGCATCGGTTTATCCACATTACGTAACTAAAGTAGAGAAGAAAGGCAGAACTGTAGCCGAACTGCACGAGGTGATTACATGGCTCACGGGATTCAATGACGCGAAAATTCAGCAATTGATTGATGATAAAGTGACGTTTGAAGAGTTCTTTGCTCAGGCCACTTTGCACCCGAATGCAGAGTTGATCACAGGAATGATCTGCGGTTATCGAATCGAAGAGATTGTAACCCCATTAACAAAAAAAGCGCGTTATCTGGATAAGATCATTGATGAATTAGCGAAAGGAAGAGCAATGGAAAAGATTCTTCGTAAATAGACTCAAACTCGTATTTTGTTTACCAAAGACCATTTGCAACATTTGAGAATGATTCTGCGTGCTAAATCAATTTAAACAAGAACTTGACTACCAAAAAAAATGAATTGCGTTTTTATAACTGTTGTTGCATTACTGTGACACTGCTACTCTGTGCTTTTTTTTCCGTGAATGGTTTTAGTCAGGATACACTGCAACCAACCAATTTTAAGAAAGTAAAGATCAAAAAGTCGTTGACAAAAGATCCTGTGCTTCTTGCGAATGAATTAACGAAAGACCTCACCTCTGACAAACAAAAGTTCGATGCGATTTTCACCTGGGTAGTAATGAATATACGCTACAACACAAGAGCATACAATTCAGGCAAAGCGTTTTCTTCGAAAAAATCGGCAGTAAAAATATTGCGTAAACGAAGAGGTATTTGTGCGGATTACACTTATTTGATGGATACATTGTGTGCTGTTGCCGGAATTCAAAATGTAACTATTACAGGTTATGTGAAAGAAGTACATTTCGATATTTATGACACACTTTATTTTGATACGCACGCGTGGAGTGCTGTAAAACTGAACGGACTTTGGTACGTTTACGATCCAACATGGTCATCAGGTTCCACTTCTTTCACACTGACAAAACTGGGAGACTGGCGAAAGAAATGTATCGCCAAGCAAATGAAAAAGGCACGTCCGACACTGAAGTCGATGTGTTTGAAGAAAAAGAAGAAGAAGAAAAAGAGAAAAGGACTTCATCACCGGTTTTGTGACGACATCAAATTCAAAGCGAATCCACCAGCATCGAAAACAATTGAAGTAATGGTGCTTCCTTGGTTTCCAAGGATGATCATTTCCGTAGTTAATTTTTTCCCATACATCAAAAAAGAAAAATACCAGGCAGTAGCAAATACGAAATATTATCTGGCTAATCCTGAAGTTTTTGCTGTAAATCATTTCCCGAATGATCCTATTTGGTCGCTTACTAATCGTGTTAATTCCGTTGAAGAATTTTCTGCTGATAGCGTGTATTATGATAGAAATCTGCTTGACAGTATCAACCAACAGCGTTCCGGACGAATTTGCGTACAATG
>CAMLET010000382.1 GCA_946479125.1 uncultured Flavobacteriales bacterium | reverse complement strand
AATGCTTGGCAATAAAACTTCTGTCGTACCCAATAGAAATCATTCCTTCCGGAAACTCTAAACGGTAACCATGCGGCTTTATCTTATGCTCCAAATCTTTGAAGACTTTTGGCATTGGTTCAGACTTTCCGTTCTCATCCGTTTGATTCCAAACCGTATTTTGCAGCTTCACATCATTGTACACACTTTCATTCTCGCTTCTGATCAAACTCTCATACAACTCATGAAAAACAACAAACCCGGAATCACAGGTAGCCTTATCCGCATCCTTAAAAAGCGTTTTATACTTTTTCATTGCAACAGTAGAACTACTGATCTTCCTCTTATTTAAACCCTTCACAAAGGTCTCATATTCACCAACTATATCTTTCCAGGGTTGAACATCCGAAACTTCTTCGTTCATTCTTACTGGCTTTTTCGAGATTGAACTATCTCCACAAGAAGAAACAAAAAGCAATAGGCTCAAGGCTAAAAAAGTATGTAATTTCATAATATCACTATTCTATGATTAGCACCAAAATACAATCAAATTTTCATTCTGTCATAAATAATAAAATCGTTGACAAATAGCTAATTCACCTCGCTTGAATAACGCTACAAACTTTTAACTTTGTAACCATGAATTATTTGGACGGACTAAACGAAAGTCAACTTGTTGCTGTAGAGAATATTGAAGGACCTACAATGGTTATTGCCGGTGCTGGATCTGGAAAAACCAGAGTTCTCACCATGCGTATTGCTCACATGATCAATCAGGGAATAGATCCGTTCAACATTATGGCGCTGACTTTCACCAACAAAGCAGCAAAAGAAATGACCGAAAGAATTGGGTCAATTGTAGGTTCCGGCGAAGCTAAGAACATTACAATGGGAACTTTTCACTCTGTTTTTGCGAAGATTCTTCGAATGAATGCAAGCCGATTGGGATATCCGCAAAACTTCACCATTTACGATACACAGGATACAAAGAGTTTATTGAAAGATATTGTCAAAGAATTGAACCTTGATGATAAGCTTTACAAACCAAGTATGATTTACGGTCGAATTTCGACTGCGAAGAACAACCTTATTTCACCAGAAGATTATTTGGCAAATGAGGAAGTAATGATGGAAGACAAATCAAGTGGTCGACCTGAACTTGGAAGAATCTATAAAACTTACGCGCTTCGTTGTTTCAAAGCAGGAGCAATGGATTTCGATGATTTGCTTTTCCAAACCAATGTTTTGCTTCGTGATTTTGAAGATGTTCTTCACTATTACCAGCATAAATTCAAGTACATTTTGGTAGATGAGTATCAGGATACCAACTACTCTCAATACCTCATCATCAAAAAATTAGCGGCGGTTTACGAAAACATCTGCGTTGTTGGTGATGATGCGCAAAGTATCTACTCTTTCCGTGGAGCGAATATTCAAAACATCCTGAATTTCCGTTCTGATTACCCCGATTACAAATTGTTCAAGCTGGAACAAAACTACAGAAGCACGCAAATCATTGTTGAAGCTGCTAATAGTGTCATTGCACGAAATCAGGACCAGATCAAGAAGAACGTTTGGACTGCGAACGATGAAGGAAATCGAATTAAGGTCATTCGCACGCTAACCGATAATGAAGAAGGTAAAACCGTTGCCAATAACATTTTCGATTTGAAACATTCTGAGACTGGCGACTGGAATAAGTTTGCCATTCTTTACAGAACCAATCGTCAATCACGTTCTTTCGAGGAAGCCTTGAGAAAACTGAATATTCCTTATAAAATCTATGGTGGACTTTCATTCTTCCAACGTAAAGAGATTAAGGATTTAATGGCGTATTTCCGTTTAGCAGCCAATCATAATGACGAGGAAGCACTCAAACGTGTTATCAATTATCCAAAACGCGGAATAGGAAAAACATCATGGGAAAATGTGTTGATCGCTGCAGGAGAGAACAACGTTTCTATCTGGGATATCATCAGCAATTTTGGTTCATATAACGTATCTATTCCAACGGCTACTAAGCAGAAGATAAACGAGTTTGTGACTATGATCAATAGTTTCTCTGCTGAAATGCCAAAGTTACCTGCTTATGATCTTGCACAAACAATCGCTAAGTCGTCCGGTGTCTTAAAAGAATTGTTTTCAGAAAAGGATAAAGGTCCGGAAGAAGTGGAACGCTACCAGAACGTTGAAGAGCTTTTGGCCGGTATAAAGGAATTTACGGTTCAAAAAGCTTCCGAAGATGAAGCAGCTTCATTGGCCGACTACATGATCGATGTTGCATTATTGACAGATGCGGATAACGACAAAGACGACGACAACAATAAAGTCACAATGATGACCATCCACTCTTCAAAAGGATTGGAATTCCCTCATGTATTCTTAGTTGGATTGGAAGAGAATTTATTCCCTTCTCAACTGTCCATTTCATCAAGAACAGATTTGGAAGAAGAGCGTCGTTTATTTTACGTTGCGATCACGCGAGCGGAAAAAACTTGTACTATCAGTTATGCAGCTTCCCGTTTCCAATTCGGATCATTAAATTCATGCGAACCAAGCCGTTTCATTTCAGAGATCGACCAAAATTATCTACAGTTTGAATCAGCGCACGGAAGTGGTGGCGGACGATCATTAGGTGGTGGTTTTGGATCTACGCGAATTGGAGGTTTGAATAATCGTCCAAGCGGATTCACGCAACGCCCAACTGGAAACTTCAAAAGTGTAAAAGATCTTTCTGGGAGCACTAGTCCAACTTCTAACAGCAGCGAAAATGTTGCTTTAAAAGTAGGATATGTTGTTCAACACGGAACATTCGGTAAAGGAAAAATTACCGCTTTGGAAGGTGCCGGTGAAGAAAGAAAAGCTACGGTATTCTTCCCTCAGGTTGGATCAAAAACGTTACTGCTTCGATTTGCGAAATTGACGGTTTTAGAAGATTAATCTCGACTTCGCTCGATTACCTTTAATTGAGGTGACTGAGCGGAGTCGAAGTCACTCCCAATAGAAAATGCCATCAATCACCCTATTCGCATAAGGCTCACCTTTCATTTTCTCTGTCAACTCTTGTCGAAGTGCAGCTGGTGTATACTCTTTTCCTTTCACTTTTGGTCGGGAAATCTGCTCTGCAGTGGGAACCATTTTCTCCACCGAAGTAGCGAAATAAACAATTCCACCATCCTCAGTAGCTAGTCCTAAAACGGCACCTGGCAACCCACCAATTACTTCCGGACCAACAGTTGGAGCGATATCCGTAGTAAACCAAGCGTAAATACGTGTTGTATCGTTCTTCTGCCAAATAGCTCTGGTACATTCGTAGCCAGCAATCGTTCTTGTCTTATCAGTTATTTTCCATTGTCTGTTAACCATAGAATCCTGCAAAATGATTGAGGTTCCCCAGAAATCGTAAAACACTTCACGTTTGTTCTCAGCCCAATTCATATAGACAGCATTCTTCATCGTCATCCAACTCATTGGATCACCAGCTTCAGGTGCAACGTAGTTAAATGTGCTCACTGAATCATTGAAGTACAAGGCAAAATTATCAATCTTGATCTTGTTCTTTTCGTCGATCATTTTGCGCATACGCTCGTCGTCAAACTGCTTGTACAAGTTCGTTCTTCTTTCGAACATGATCTTTCCGCGCATTAATACCTGGCCATAAACCTGTCCGGAAAAGACAAGGGCAAGTACTATAATTATTTTACCACCAACCTTGCTCATCTTCTTCTTTTGTATGGTTATTATTAAATCTCAATGTTGCTTTCAACATGAAGTATCTTCTGATGATA
>CAMLET010000381.1 GCA_946479125.1 uncultured Flavobacteriales bacterium | reverse complement strand
ATTAGTTGACGTCAACAAACGCCAAAAATTCGGTGTAAAGATAGTTAGTGTTAGTCAGATTTAGGTGAAATTTGGTCAGGTATTTTCACCCGACCAAGTCTCAACCTATTTTATTTGTCAGTGCGAAACTGCACTAACGCTTATTTTTATCGTCAGCTGCGGCTGACTCTTACTCAAATTCCGAACGAAGGATTTTCAGTACTTCCTGAATTGTTTCCTCTTCAAGGTCAGTTCTGTTTGCTAAGTCAGCAACGCTCAATTCCAATACTGATTTCGCAGTATCACAACCAACAGCTTTCAACTCATCCAAGATCCAGCTATCGATTTCGTCTGCGAATTCTTCTAAATCAACATCTTCAGAATCTGCTTCTCCATCGCGGAAGACATCAATTTCGTATCCTGTTAATTTACCCGCCAAACGGATGTTGTAACCTCCTTTACCAATTGCAAGAGAAACCTGATCTGGTTTCAAGTAAACCGATGCACGTTTTTCTTCTTCAGCAATCTCGATTGAAGTAATTTTAGCCGGTGACAACGCACGTTGAATCAACAACTGTGGATTATTCGTGTAATTGATTACGTCAATATTCTCGTTTCTCAACTCACGAACAATTCCGTGAATACGAGAACCCTTCATACCAACACAAGCTCCAACCGGATCAATACGATCATCGTAAGATTCAACAGCAACTTTAGCTCTTTCTCCTGGCTCACGAACGATACGTTTGATTGTGATCAATCCGTCGAATACCTCAGGAACTTCCAATTCGAATAAACGCTCAAGGAATTCAGGAGCAATACGCGAAAGGATAATAACTGGTGAGCTGTTACGCATATCTACTTTAGAGACAACTGCGCGGATAGCTTCACCTTTCTTGAAGTAATCAGAAGGAATTTGCTCTGATTTTGGAAGAATCAACTCATTGTTCTCATCATCCAATACCATAATTTCTTTCTTCCAAACCTGGTAAACTTCACCAGTGATGATTTCACCAATACGCTCTTTGTATTTTTTGTACAAGTGATCTTTCTCCAATTCAAGAATTCGAGAAATCAGGTTTTGACGTAATGAAAGAATGTTTCTACGACCGAAATCATTGAAACGGAATTCCTCAGAAACATCTTCACCAATTTCGAAATCGTCACCAATTTTCAATGCATCGCTAATTGCGATCTCTGTATTCGGATCTTCAACCTCTCCATCAGCAACGATTTCCTTGTTTACGAAAATCTGAACGTCACCTTTGTCGATGTTTACGATTACGTCAATATGATCGTCAGTGTTGAATTTTTTCTTCAACATTGCACGAAATACGTCTTCCAAAACGTGTTGCATCGTTTGTTTGTCGATGCTTTTGAGTTCTTTAAACTCGGAAAACGATTCTACTAACTCCAAGCTATTCATGGCATTTTACTTAAATGAAATAACAATTTTTGCTTCGTTTATCTGGTCGAAAGCAATTCTTTCCTGAACTACTACCACCTCTTTTTTCTTTTTACCTTCTACCTGTTGTTTTTCTTCACGTTCAAGAAGAATATCCTTGTCTGTTACCTCAACGAGCGTTCCAGTAGTTTTTTCTTTTGTATTCAGAACAACATCCAATCCGCGACCAACATTCTTTACATACTGCTGGTGAACGCGAAGCGGTTTGTCTAAACCTGCCGAAGAAACGTGTAGTTCAAAATCCTCCTCTTCACGATCAAGATTATGCTCTATGTTTCTCGACACCGAAATACAATCTTCAATGCTTACGTTTCCTTCCGTTTTGTCAATTTCAAGGCGAATAACTTTTGTTGAGCTAATACTCAATGCAACAATAAAGATGCGTTCATCGCGATCCTTAATGAGTTCTTCAGCTAATTCCGTAACGAGTTTTTTCGTAATCATATCAGATAAAAAGAGGGGACTTGCGTCCCCTCGTTCTTGTTGTTTTTCTTAATGTTGTTGCAAATATACGTTGTTTTCTTTGAATAGCAACTTTTTAGCTCAATAATTCTTGCTTTCAGATTCCTGAAAATCCAAAAAAAAGTTAAGCCAGTAACTAATTGAATGTTGGTTTGGTCAAACAATCATTGTTTAACTAAATCATATTTTATGCGAAAAATCAAACTGATCACACCTATTATTTTCCTGATGAGTTCACAGTTGAATGCACAAGGTTTTTTCTGGAGTCAATACGAATCTGAAAATCCGGCTGCTTCGGGAGTAGATTCCCGTTTTTCTGTTTCCTCCGTTTCCGGTTTTAGAACAGGAAATATTGTTTCAGAAAGAATTGCTACTCAGGCAAGAATCAAGAAATTGCATGGAGGAATTTCTGCTGGTTATAGATTCGATGGTCGCACGGATGGCCAATATTCGGAATCTAGTCCTTATGTTAATTACAGTTTTCACTTAAAAACAGGCGAAAACAGCTTGTTGGCTTTTGGGGTAGGAGCGGATTGGAATCAATTGACGCTCGGTTCCGGAAGTAGTTCTTATAGAGAACAGTATGTGCATTACAGGGCGGGAGTGCATTTTCAATACAAAGGATTTAAGGTAGGAGTTGCCGGAGCAACTTATGACAACGGGAAATCCACGAAATTCTTACTGAGTGATATTTATGCAGATTATACCCACAGCATTGGAAAAAACTGGGAATTGAATGCGGGAATTCACTTCGGAAGATATGATTCGGGAATTATGGCAAAAGCAACCTACAAAAACAAATATTGGTTTGGCGCCAGTTATGGCGGAGTTTATAGTGGTGTTGGAGTTATGGCTGGTATTAATCTCAATGATAAGTGGAGCATGGGGTATTCTTTCCGAGTTGGAAATCTCGAATACAACAACAAGGTTTCAATCACACAGGGTTTAATGATTCGCTTTAAGTTACCGTAATTAGCGTTTAACCGCTCGTTCCATTTCTACCACCTGGTAAATATATTTTTCTTGAAAAGCTTGTCGAAACAAAAAAAGACTGTATATTTGCACTCCCCAATCGAATGAAACGTCATTCATCAGGGCAGTAAAATAGCAAGAAAATCTAAAAGATATATTGCGAGGTGGAGCAGTTGGTAGCTCGTCGGGCTCATAACCCGAAGGTCGCACGTTCGAGTCGTGTCCTCGCTACAAGGAAAAGGAATTCAGAAATGAGTTCCTTTTTTGTTTTTAGAAATTGCTATTCATGTTTGTTACCTACGTTTTATACTCTACTGTTCACAACAAAATTTATATCGGTTATACCTCTGATTTGATTGATCGATTTCATTCTCATAATGAATTTGCAACAAAGGGCTACACGATTAAATTTCGTCCATGGGAACTTATCTATGTTGAATTCTTTGATTTAAAGCTGGATGCAATCAAGCGAGAGAAAGAGTTGAAATCTTCGAGAGGAAGAGATTTTATAAGAAATACAATATTACTGTAGCTCGTCTGGCTCATATCCGTCAGCTGACGGACGCACGTTCGAGTCGTGTCCTCGCTACAAGGAAAAAGGAATTCAGAAATGAGTTCCTTTTTTTATTCCCTCTAGTCTCGCTCTCACACTCATTCCCGCAACGCTTTTTCTCAGAGTGAGAATAGAGAATGAAAATGATAGTTGTATTTTGTGGATACCTTAATGATGGAACAAATGAATTATTTATGTGAACGTTGTGGTAAACTGCATTCCAATTGGCCAGCATTAGCTTATAAATATCCAGACAGTTATTGCGAATTGTCGTCGTCAGAAAAGGAGACATTGGCAAAAATTGATGAAGACTTCTGTGTAATAACTTATCCAGATCAAACG
>CAMLET010000380.1 GCA_946479125.1 uncultured Flavobacteriales bacterium | reverse complement strand
GTTTGAATCCGGATGGAACATTGAAACTGAATATTTTCAACGAACCGAATGATCCATCTGGTGCAAGTAGTGAAAACGGTGATTACACACAAGGTGTTGGTTTGTACTATTCTGAAGAGTTTAACAAAACCAAAGATTCCCGTGTATTGAAATTCTTCTCCGATCCATTCAATAAAAAGGGTAGTAGACAGCCGAAGAAAAACAAGAAGGTGCCTACCAATCAACCAAAAGAGGCAGAAGCGAACCCTTCAACTGCTCCAACGGTGGAAAAAGAAGAGGAAACTCCGAAAGAACCTGAAAAGCCTGCGGGGAAATAATCCAATTTTCTCGTTTTAGTTTTCTAACTTTTGGGTAAATTTGCCCTGTCTGCCAACAATGGCGTAAACAAATATTTTACTATGAATAAGGTTCTTGTTGCTAATCGTGGAGAGATTGCTCGTCGTGTTATACGTTCGTTAAAGAAGATGGGGGTTTCAACAGTGGCTATTTATTCTGATGCGGATGTGAAATCACCGCATGTGTTAGAAGCCGACGAAGCTGTTTATGTTGGAAAATCGCCTTCCGCAGAATCGTATTTGAAACAAGATGTGATTTTACAACATTGTAAAGATCTTGGAGTTGATGGAATTCACCCAGGTTACGGTTTCCTTTCTGAAAATGCTGGTTTTGCGCGTAAAGTGAAACAAGCCGGAATTACATTTATCGGTCCTTCACCAGAAGCAATGGAATTGATGGGTGATAAACTTTCTGCGAAACAAGCGGTTAAAAATTACAATGTTCCTTTGGTTCCGGGAGTGGATGAAGCTATCACTGATGTTGAAGCAGCGAAAATTATTGCTGCCGAAGTTGGCTTTCCTGTTTTGATCAAAGCTTCTGCTGGTGGTGGTGGAAAAGGAATGCGCTTGGTAGAAAACGTCGAAGAGTTTGAAGAACAAATGAAAATGGCGCAAAGCGAAGCACGTTCTTCTTTTGGAGATGATGCAGTGTTCATTGAGAAGTTTGTTACAAAGCCTCGTCACATCGAGATTCAGGTTTTCGCCGATTCTTTAGGGAATGTGGTTTACTTGTTCGAGCGCGAATGTTCTATTCAACGTCGTCACCAAAAAGTAATTGAAGAAGCTCCTTCTGCAGTTCTAACTGAAGAATTGCGCAAGAAAATGGGCGAGGCTGCAGTAAACGTTTGTAAAGCTTGCGATTATTTGGGAGCTGGAACAGTTGAATTTTTGTTGGATGCAGATTTGAATTTCTACTTCCTGGAAATGAATACACGTTTGCAGGTAGAGCATCCTGTTACGGAAGAAATTACAGGAACTGATTTGGTAGAATGGCAGGTTCGCGTTGCAAGAGGTGAGCGTTTACCAAAATTACAAGATGAATTACGTATTCACGGACATGCAATTGAAGTTCGCGTATATGCTGAAGATACATTGAATGGTTTCGTTCCTGATATTGGAACATTGAATCGCTATAAACGTCCACGTGTTGATTTGGCGCGTGTTGATGATGCATTTGAAGAAGGAATGGAAGTTCCGATCTATTACGATCCAATGATTGCGAAATTGGTAGTTTGGGCTGAAACACGTGAAGAAGCTATGGACAAAATGGTTACGGCAATCAACAACTATGAAATCTCAGGAGTAAAAACTACGCTTGATTTTGGTAAGTATGTGATGAAACATCCAGCTTTCCGTTCAGGTGATTTCGATACCAATTTCATCAAACAATATTTCCAGGATCCAAAAGTGATGTGGGAACTGTATGAAGATGAAACCGTAGCCCTAAAAGCAGGTTTGGAACAAGTATGGAATGATTTGACCAAAAAATCGAATGCAGATGCCGCTTCAAGAAGTATTTCTTCGAGTTGGAAGTTGCACGGGAACTAATTGAAAATTTAAAATGGAGAATTGAAAAGAGAGTATCACGTGTTATATAATTCTAGCACCTTTTGCTCTTCTACATTTTCAATTTTCAATTCTCAATTTTTTCATCACTTTTCGCATCGCTGTAACAGATATAATCTTTACCTTTAGCGCTCCAAAAAAATAATAAAGTTGTCATGAACTTACACGAATATCAAGGAAAATCAATTTTACAGAAATACGGCGTTGCAATTCAGCGTGGTGTTGTTGTAGAGCGAGTAGGAGATGCGGTTGCAGCTGCTAAACAGCTAACTGCTGATACAGGTACCGGTTGGTACGTTGTTAAAGCACAAATCCATGCTGGTGGTCGTGGTAAAGGAGTTGTTGAAGAAACAGGTTCTCATGGTGTAGTTTTGGCAAAAGGAATTGACCAGGTTGAGGAGAAAGTAAAAGGGATCCTTGGTGGACACCTTGAAACTGCTCAAACAAATGGAGTTGGTAAATTGGTTAGCAAAGTATTGTTGGCTGAAGATGTTTACTATCCTGGTGAAGCAGAAGTAGAAGAGTTTTACATGTCGGTTTTGTTGGATCGCGAAAGAGGTCGTAACATCATCATGTACTCAACTGAAGGAGGAATGGATATCGAGACAGTTGCTCACGATACACCACACTTGATCTTCAAGGAAGAAATCGATCCACGTGTTGGAATTCAAGGATTCCAGGCGCGTAAAATTGCGTTCAACCTGGGTTTATCTGGTGAAGCATTCAAGCAAATGACAAAATTCGTAGTAGCGCTTTACAGTGCTTATGAAGGATGTGATGCTGCTATGTTCGAGATCAACCCTGTATTGAAAACTTCAGATAATAAAATCATTGCAGTTGATGCTAAAGTAACATTGGATGGAAACGGATTGTTCCGTCACCCGAACTATGCTGAAATGCGTGATACTTCAGAAGAAGATCCGTTGGATGTTGAAGCTGACAAAGCTGGTTTGAACTTCGTTAAATTGGACGGAAACGTTGCATGTATGGTAAACGGAGCTGGATTGGCAATGGCAACTATGGATATCATCAAGTATTCTGGTGGTAACCCGGCTAACTTCCTTGATGTTGGGGGAACTGCAGATGCTGAGCGCGTTGAGAAAGCTTTCCATATCATCTTGAAAGATCCAAACGTAAAAGCAATCTTGATTAACATCTTTGGTGGTATCGTTCGTTGTGACCGTGTTGCTCAAGGTGTTGTTGATGCATACAAAAACATGGGAACTATTCCAGTTCCAATCATTGTTCGTTTGCAAGGAACAAATGCTGTTGAGGCGAAGAAATTGATCGATGAAAGTGGATTGAATGTTCATTCAGCAGTATTGTTGCAAGAAGCAGCTGATAAAGTAAAAGAAGTATTGGCATCATAAAAAATAAAATGTCGAAAAAAGCGGTCCACTGGCGGACCGCTTTTTTTTTTGACCAGCAATTCAACCTTTTATGCTTCACCGAAAAATCCTCCTCTTTCTTCTTTGTTTTGTTTCAGTAAACTCGTTTGCTTATACAGATGAAGAATTGAAAAAAGAAGTAAAAATTCTTCTCGCCCGAATTAAAGCGGAACACGTTCATCCACGCGAGATCAATAGCGATTTTGCTCATGCTGTGAACGTGAACTTCATGGAATACCTGGATCCTGATAAATTGATCTTCAGTATTCAGGATGAAAAGGAATTTCTTTCAAAGGAAACAGAACTGTTGACCGATCTGAAAAGTGAAACATTGATCTATTATCGTGTTGTTTTCAGCCGTTATCAGGAACGCATCTCTGCAATGTCTAAGGTCTGTGAAGAAGTTTATGGTTCTAAAATCCCAATTGCTTTTACCGTAAAACCAATTGAAATAGGTAAAGTTAGATATGAACCAGCTCAGCAAAACAA
>CAMLET010000379.1 GCA_946479125.1 uncultured Flavobacteriales bacterium | reverse complement strand
TTATGGATGAGCTCAAACAACGGAATCGTTCAGGTGAACTTAAAGCAATTAGTAAAGTCGTTTAAGACTAAAAGAGCGGGTTTTCTTGTCAACCATTACCGTTTTGAATGTGGAATTCAAAATGTAGAATTCAACTCCAGAACACCAAACAAAGCTTACCTCTGCAAAAATGGCGATATCGTTTTCTCCAGTTTGGTTGGACCATTGGTGATTAAACCGCAAAACAATGCTTATTTCAACAAGGTTCTGGCAGATATTTTTATTGAAGACATTAGGGTCAATGATCAACAACAAAATGCGCTTGATAAAAAACTGGTAATAAAAGAAGGTGATTTTGTTCAGGTTTCATTTACACTGTCCACTTTTTCTATTGAGCGTTCTTTGCAGTTTGAATATAGAATAAAAGGTCATCGAAATGACTGGACTGCTATAAACAGCAGACAAATTACACTTGACAATCTTCCAAGTGGTTCTTATGATCTTCAAATACAATTGAGTTCAGGAAAACGAGCTACTAGTTTACATTTCGATGTAAAGAAAGAAAATCCGAATGCATGGTTGTGGTTGCTTTTGTTATTACTCGTTTCACTGCTCGTCATCATTTATCTAACAGTAAGAATTACGCGCTACTTCCAGAAAAAAAAGAACGCAACGGAAAACCTGAAACAACAGGTAAGAATTCTTGAAATTGACGCACTTCAAGCGCAAATGAATCCTCACTTTGTTTTCAACTGTCTTAATACAATTCAATTCCTGTTTATGTCGGGTAACAATTCCAGAGCTAACAAATACCTTTCTGATTTCTCTTCATTACTGCGCTCTTCGCTGGAATTAATGCGGGAATCTGTGACAACTCTTGACAAAGAGCTAAAGGCAACTCAACTCTACATTAACCTTGAAAAGTTACAGTTCGACGATGGTTTTGAATTCAGATTGATCGATAATCTGAAAACACAGCATACCCACATCCCAACACCAACGCTTTTCCTTCAGTTATTTGTAGAAAATGCTATTATTCATGGTTTGAAAAACACTGATGAGGTGACCCCTATTTTGACCATGACAATGAATGAAAGCAATACCCACTATATTTATACAATATCAGATAATGGACCCGGATTCTCAGAGATTTCCCGTAACGGACATAAATCTCTTGGACTGGAATTACTTAGAGAACGATTTAAATTAAAACGTGAGCTATTTCAATGGGACATTGACTTTGAAATACAGCAAAATGAAACGGTAATTGATGATATTAAAACAACAATCAGAATTACCATTGGTAAAAATTGGAACGAACCTATATAGAATATGAGAACCCTTATTGTAGATGATGTTAAATTGAGTAGAGATGGCTTAGCGGTTTTATTAGCTGAAACCTTTCCTGAAGCAGAAATTCTAAATAGTGTAGGTTCAGTAGCGGATGCTCGTAAACTATTGAATTCAGAGACATACGATCTGATTTTTCTGGATATCCAGCTGAAGGACGGAATAGGATTCGATCTATTGGATGATATTCCGGCAATAACGAAAGTGGTTTTCATTACAGCTTATGAAAATTATGCGATCGAGGCCATCAGAAATGGGGCTTTCGATTATTTGCTCAAACCAATTAACGTAGAAGAACTAAGCAATTGCATTCAGCGAATCAGAAGCATAGCACGAATTCAGGAACAGATCAAGTCTGAAAATTCTGATCTTGAAATTTATCAGGGTAAAATTGGAATTTCTAGTATTGACGGTATTGATTATATTGATGTGGAGGACATTATTTTCCTTAAAGCCGATGGAAAATACACTGAAATCATTACCAAAACAGGAAAGATCGTAAGCTCCAAAAACCTTAAAATGTTCTCGTATATTCTTAACGAAAAGATCTTTGTGCGAGTTCATCACTCTTACATCGTAAACATTAGTTTGATCAGTCGTTTTAAGAAAGACGATGGAATGATTATCCTGAAAGACGGAACTTCTATTCCTGTTTCTAAATCGCGAAAAGATTACTTATTGAAAAGACTCGTTCACGTATAATTCAAGTCAAACCACAGTTATTGTTCATGAAATCCTTCGGCTATTTACGGTTTGTGTTTTTCTATTTGCTGGTTATAGCAAGTGGAATTTCTACATCCGCTTTAGCTCAGCAGCAAGGCCAGTTTGTGGATAACAGTCAGCTCGTTGAAATTCCGTTTACTATAACCAATTACAACACGCGACATGGTTTGCCTCAAAATCAGATCGAAGACATCCTTGCAAAAAAGAATGGCGAATTAATCCTTGCAACAGCCAACGGAATTGTTTCTTACGATGGTAACACCTTCACCAATTTCATTAAGAACGTTAAGTATAAGAAAACACTACACACCCGACTTTTCTACAGCGAGAAATACAGAAAACTATACGGAATTGAATTGGGCGGAAAGTTCAATCAGATCGATCCGGTCTCAAAGCATATCAATGACTTTGTTTCGGCCTGTTCCTACAAAGAAAAGATCTACGGAGTCTTCCCAAATGGAGCAATTGGTGTTTTTAATCCTGCAGATAATACAACAAAGAAAATTACGTCAACAGGAATTAGAGATCCCGGACCAATCCATTTTGATGGAAAACGCTTTATTTTATTAGGTAAAAACGGAACTTATACAGTCAACTTAAAAACAAGGAAGGTCACCAAAATATCTTCGGCTTGTGGATGGCGAATCAAACAGAATCCGTTTACGCACGAAATCTACATTCTTGATAGAAATAAAGTCTATAGGCTTACAAAAGGGAATAAGGTAATCCAATTGCTTTCGAAGGAAAATTTCTCAGATTTCCTTTTCCATGATATGACCTTCACACCCGACGATGAAATCTATATTGGGGCAAACAAAGGACTCATCTACATTGGCTATGGATACAGTGAGCTGTACGATAAATCCACATATCTGCCTTCAGAAAACATCCGAAGTTTAAGCTATAGTGAAACCGAGAACTGTATTTTTGCCGGTACAGGGAACAAAGGACTTTTAAAACTACAGATTAAAAACTGCGCAAGCCTGATGCAGTTTACTAAGCTCAGTAATTCATCTATCAGTTCCATATTGCAGACCCGTTCAGGAAAGTTGCTTGTGGCCTCATCTACGGGAATCATCTTCAAAATTGGAATTGAAACAACAGACCCATATGTTGTTTCTCCGCATAATCCTTCCTCCCTGATGGAGATTGATGATGAAATTTGGGTTGGAACCTGGGGACATGGAATTCACCGATTTAAAAATCAAACCTACTTAGGTGATATTCTCTACCCGCAAGTGAAAAGCAACATTATTCATGGCGCCTATAAAGATTCCCGTGGGACAATTTGGGTTGCCAATTCGTATGGAATATCTGCTGGAAAAACGATTCAATCCATAAAACCTGTCCTTAGAAAAGAAGTTCCCGGTCAAATCATTACTATCTACGAAAAGAAAAACGGAAACATTCTGCTTGGAGGTAGATACGGACTTGAGGAGATTGACAAAAACAATAAACATATTCGTCATTGGGGTGAAAAGGAAGGTTTGAAGTGTAAAGAAATTCGCTCACTTTATGAAGATGCCGATCACAAGATTTGGATTGGAACTTACGACGGTGGTTTGTATTGTCTGGAAAAAGGAAAAATAACGAGCATTAATTCAATGAAGAATTGTATGCTTAACGAAGACGTTTTCACCATTGCCAAAGACGATTCCGGAAACCTTTACATGACTTCGAACAACTGATTGTGGGTAGTGAGCGAAAAACGGTTGAATGATTTCTATCGTAAAAAGATTC
>CAMLET010000378.1 GCA_946479125.1 uncultured Flavobacteriales bacterium | reverse complement strand
CACTTTAATTGGTGGATTTGCAGGTGCAGCAGTTGCTCACGCAGGTTTTGATGTATTGAAAATGGAAGAGATCATCAAACCATTATTATTCATCTTCCTGGCGCCGCTTATTGGAGGTACAATCGCCTTTATTATCGCTTTGGTTACGGTTCAACGATCGTTTGTCAAAAAAATGATCTGGGCAACCTTGCTTTCATTCATTACCGTTTTCGCTTCCTGGTATTACAAAGATTATATCGATTTGAAACCAGTTATGATCTGGATCATCGGTGGAACTTTGGGAACCTTCCTTTTGGTTTACATAGCTTACCAGGTGATTTACGGAAAACGTCAAAGCGCCTTGAAGGAATCAACAATGTACAAACGTTTACAATTACTTTCTTCAGCTGCCTTTTCACTTGGACATGGTGGTGCCGATTCTCAAAAAGTAATGGGTATTATTTGTGCTGCCTTGATCGTTTACTCTAACTCAATGCGTCAGCAAGGAAAAGATGTTCCGGAATATCTTCAGGTTTCTGAAGTTGTTCAGATCAAGTATACAGATGATGATGGAAAGATCAAGAAATTCTCTCCAAAATACGCTGAATTGGATGGTCACGTAATTTATCAGGATGGTAAAGACATTCTTGATGTAACTTCTGAAGAAACGCTTTACGATGACGAAGAAATCAACAAAAAAGCTGATCAGAAAAATCCACTTTATGCAGCTTTGAAAGATCCAAACGATTTTAAAAAAGCAGGTAAAGAACTAAGTACGTTATTGGTTTATTCGAAAGGAAAGGAAATTCGTGATTATGAAACAAACGAATTGATCTTTACGAAGAAAGAATTGAATCCAAACTACAGATATGCATCATTCTTTGCTCCTTATGTTAAGGATGGTGAATTGAAAGACGGTATGAAGCTGGAATCAAAAGTTCACAGTGATACCATGCCTTATTGGATTGCACTTTGTTGTTACATTATGATTGGACTTGGAACCCTAATGGGAGGATGGAAAATTGTAAAAACAATGGGAACAAAGATCACAAAAGTGACTCCGTTAGAAGGTGTTTGTGCTGAAACAGCAGGAGCATTGACATTGTTTACCGTTTCTCAATTCGGTATTCCGGTTTCAACAACTCATACAATCACCGGTTCAATTATCGGTGTTGGAGCAACAAAACGTTTAAGCGCTGTGCGCTGGGGTGTAACAATCAACTTGCTTTGGGCATGGATTCTTACTATTCCGGTTTCAGGTTTACTTGCAGCAGCAGTTTACGGAATCATGAAAATGTTCCATTAGGATATACTCCGTAGGAGAACTTAAGTCCGAAGTAGATGTTTACCATCACTTCGGACTTCTTTTTTTGTAACTATCACCAGTCTTTTTCGTTCACTCCACCAAACTAATATTATGAAAACAACCTTGTTTGCTCTTGCCGTATCTTCTATTTTGCTTTTCAGTTTCACGAAACCGAAAAAGCCAATAACCACATTGGAAGGAATGAAAAAGGGACTTAGCTTCGGTTATTCTTATGTTCCAAGTGGAAATATGATTCTCGATGAAGATACAGTTAGCGTTCAGGGATTTTTCATGTTTAATTATGAAGTGAGTAATTTCAACTATCTGGAGTTTTTGCATTCGTTAAAATCATCCGGAAAAATTGACGAATATACGGCAATGCTCCCTGACACTTTGGGATGGAGAAACAAGCTGGCGTACAACGAAAAATATGTGGAGTACTATTTTCGTCATCCCGCTTACAGAGATTACCCGGTCGTGAATCTGACAAAAGCTCAAGCTGAAAAATACTGCGAGTGGTTAACTCAAGTTTTACGCGAAAAAACCGGAAATCAAACCTTAATCGCTCGACTTCCTTTACGTGCTGAGTATTTGAAAGCCGCTTTCGGAAATGACATGCAACGAACTTATTCTTGGAATTCTCCATACTTATTTACAGCCAACGGACAACCTAAATGCAATTTCCTGAATATTGGAGCCGGTGCAATAACCAGAGATAGTATAACAGGTGAATTTAAAGTTGCATCTAACGACTATGATGTCTACGCTGGTAACCTGAATGACTTTATGGATATTACAGCCCCCGCGAAATCATTTTGGCCGAATGAACTTGGACTCTATCATCTGAACGGAAATGTTTCTGAAATGGTAGCAGAAGAAGGCATTGCTGTGGGCGGCGACTGGAATTCTCCCGGTTATGACGTTCGCAACTACAGTAAAAAATCGTTTACAAAACCTAATCCTTTGGTTGGATTTCGTCCCGTGATCACATTTGTTGAAACTAAGTAATAACTTCATTTGCGCTTTGCCTCTAGCCTGTTCTATATTTGTGGAAAAGCCTGAAAAATGAAATTACAAGATACGATTGGAGCTGTTGAACAGTTTCACGATGCTTTCAAGATTACGAACAATTACGAACCAACTTCTAATTTGAGTGAAGCGGATATTGAATTGCGTTATAACCTGATGAAGGAAGAAAACGAAGAATATCTGGAAGCAGCTAAAAATGGTGATATCGTAGAAATTGCGGATGCCCTGGGAGATCAATTGTACATTCTTTGCGGAACCATCCTGAAACATGGTTTACAGCACAAAATCGCTGAAGTATTCCAGGAAATCCAACGTTCAAACATGAGCAAACTGGATGCCGACGGAAATCCCATTTATCGTGAAGACGGAAAAGTGCTTAAGAGCGAATTGTACTTCAAGCCAGACATTAAATCAATTCTGGAACAATAGTGAAAAAATTCAATCTCCGCGTTTACGGTATTTGTGTGAATGAACGAAGTGAGGTTCTTGTCAGTCATGAACAATACAAAGATTTGTCGTTTACCAAATTTCCTGGTGGTGGATTGGAATGGGGAGAAGGAACAACAGATTGTTTGAAGCGTGAGTTTCAGGAAGAATTCGGATTGCAAATTGAGGTTGGAGAATTGTTTTATCTCACGGACTTTTTCCAAATTTCAGCCTTCTCAGAAAACGATCAGGTGATTTCCATTTACTACAATTTTACTTTTAGCGAAGAACTGAATTCCAAAGATTGGGGCGACGATAAAAACGAACGATTGCAATGGATTCCACTTTCAAAATTGAGCGAAAATTTGTTTATGTTTCCAATAGATAAGATTGTTGCAAATAAGTTAAGCGATGGAAGATCTAATTGATTTTATAACTGATCTTTTTTCTACCAGATGGGAGCTTATCCTTTCCGTGTTGATGATGGCAATTGGGTTCATTCTCTTACTTTGCTCTGCCAAACTATTTTTGATGATTGTAGCTGGCTTACTCATTCTGGGCGGAATCATACTTTGTATTAGAGGGTTTAGAAGAGAATAACGGTTGGTGAGGGAATTGTATAATATATGAAGGATCAGGGGAGTTCGCTCCGTGTTCTTTGTGCCATCGTGGTGAAAAAAATCACAAAGGCACGAGGCGCACTAGGATTTCCCTAAATCACAATCACTCTACCTCACTCACCAACAAAGAATAACAATCCGAGCTTTCGTACTTCCCATCTACCAGATAATCTTCACGCATTGTCCCTTCGAACGTAAAACCAAACCGTTTCAACAACTTTACTGACGGCTCATTCCAATTGGCAACCAAAGCTTTAATTCGGTGTAACTTCATTTCTGAAAAACCAAATGGAAGAACAGTTTTCAAAATCTCAGTCATATAACCTTTGTTCTTGTATTCGTCTTTTCTCAATAAGTAAAACAACTCCGCGCGGTGGTGTTTTCTATCCCATGTATGAAAACCACATTCTCCCATTGGCACTCCTGTTTCCTTATCCTGAATCAAAAAAAAATGGTGAGAATA
>CAMLET010000377.1 GCA_946479125.1 uncultured Flavobacteriales bacterium | reverse complement strand
CCGCTAACGGTTAAAGCCAACAAGAATGGAATGGTCCAATAGAAAAACGCAAAGCTGTTGATCTTTATGTCTGTATCGAGTTTCGAAATGTAAAACGTGAACGATAAATAACAGACCAAAAAGTGAAGTAAGGCACTTATGATTTTGGTTAAAATCGGATTTTTCATATCGTTTTTATTATGTGTTAAAGCCGTGGCTAAATTACTCATAAACACCCAGAAACACTGTCAGATCAACAAAGGAATTAAGCTTATTTAGCAGTTCGGAATTGAGCAAAAAAAATCCCTACCAAAACTGATAGGGATTCCTTTATTGTTGTGAATTAATATTCATCTTCATTAAAGAGAAAATCGTCTTTTGACGGATAATCAGGCCAAATTTCTTCGATACTTTCGTAAATATCTCCTTCGTCCTCCAAATCCTGTAGATTTTCTACTACTTCCAGGGGCGCACCAGCACGAATTGCGTAATCGATCAATTCATCTTTTGAAGCTGGCCATGGTGCGTCTTCTAAATATGATGCTAGTTCTAGTGTCCAGTACATTTCTTAATTGCTTATTGTTGTTTCTTCGGGCAAAAATAAACTTATTTTCAAAACAAACAACTCCCCACTACAAAAAGTCAAAATTCAAAAGTTAAAAGTCAAAAAACGAGAGCAAAAGAAATCAAATTTGAATCCGATATTTTGCCTTTTGATTTTTCGCTTTTAAATTACTTTTTCGGAACCCATGGAGTCTCCACCACATTCAGTTCCTTTGTAAATGCTCGGCTCAAAACAAAAAGATAATCACTCAATCTGTTCATGTATGAAAGAATGATCGGATTCACTTCTGTTTCCTCATTCAAATGCGAGATCAAACGCTCTGCTCTCCTACAAATACAACGTGCAACGTGACAATGAGAGACCGTAGGGTGTCCACCGGGAAGTACAAAGAATTTCATTGGTTCTAATTTCTCTTCCATTGCGTCGATAGCATTTTCCAATACTTCAACATCTTCTGCAAAAAGTTCTGGTAATACCATTTTCGACTTTTCAGGATCAGAAGCCAGATGGGACCCTAGAGTGAATAATCGGTCCTGAATTTCAATCAACAAATCTTTACGTTCCTCGTTTTCGTTGTAATCGCGAATAAGTCCTATATAACTATTCAATTCGTCAACCGTTCCATATGTCTCAATGCGTAAATGGTGTTTAGGCAAACGCGTTCCGCCAATTAAACCTGTGGTTCCTTTATCGCCTTTTTTGGTGTAAACTTTCATGGTTTAAAGGTAGAAATTAATGAAGTTTTGAGCTTCAATTTCCGGCGATTTTTCCAAATTTCGATAATTTCATGAATTGAGGGATTTTGGGAAATTAGGTGTCTGAGGGATATCCCTAAGACCCCGAAATCGCACACGAAACGTCACTTATTTAAACGTTTTCATATATTTGAAATCAACTATTGAAAACATCATGATTCAAAAAACGTTGTTAGCCGTACTATTCTTAGCAGTTCTTACCGCTTGTGGACTCTTTAAACATAATGATGAAACAAAAATCGAAGAGATTCCATCTCCGGGAGAATCGACCACTGCGCCAATACCAACAAATGTAGATGGTACGCCAACTCAAGCAGACGTGGATCGTGTTCAAGGTATGTTTCCTGGCTACACTTTGGATCAAATAAACGAAGGAAAGTACTTGTATGAAATCAATTGTGCGCTATGCCATGATTTGATGCTTCCTTCTTCTGAACCTGAAGACGAATGGAGAAAAATTGTTCCTGACATGGTTCAAAAAGCAAACAGAAAAAACGGAAATACCCTTGATGCGGCTGGTGAAGAGCAAATTCTTCGCTATGTGATTACAATGGGTCCGGCCCAACTGAAGTAGCTTTAAACACATAGCTCACATAGCGAAATCATAGGCACATAGTCTTCAAGATAATGTAATCAAAATGGCAATAAAAACTATGTTTCTATGTGTCTAAACTATGTTGTCTATGTGTTTTTAAACGACTCGGGACCTGTAAATCCACGGTCGTAAAGTAAAATGTTCTTTCGCCTGATGTTGTCTTCGCCATAACAAACCCATTCGACCTAAATCTATACTCAGATGGAAACGGTCATCATCAACCAATTCATTCCAGACTTGCCACATGTCGTCATTCCAGCGAATATCATCCAGAATGAAACAAGTGTTATCATCAGTGTTGTTCATTAAAAGCTCTAAATAACGTTTGGTAGCAGTTGACTCATGATTTCCGTCGATGAAAACGAGATTGTAAACGGCATCGTTTGGTCGACTTAAAAAACCATCAAAATCAGAACAAACCGGAAATACTTTCTCCAATTTCCATAGGTCAAATTGCTGATAAGCACGTCTTAACGTTTCCTCACAACCTTCTACAGTTGTTATGTGTGAATTGGGAGATGCTGCTTTCATTGTTATAACGCCAGTTCCAACAGATGTTCCCAATTCCAAAACACGCTCGGGCTTATAAAAATGAAGGATCTTCCAAAGTACATCACCATAAACTCCTCTTGTTGAGGACGTTTTGACCAACTCAGCAATACTTCTTTGTTTATTCAGTTTTTTAGATCCGGCACCTAAATCGATTATGTGGAATTTCTCGGTTTGTTTCAGACTATTTTTTATCCATTTTTTTCGTGTCAGGATAAAATTTTTGTCAACCTTTGTCGTTAGGCACTTGTCTACAAAGTCAAAGACAAAGGCAGAGTGAATTCCATGTCTTCCTTTCGATTTTAATAGATACTGAAAGTAATTTCTTTTCAGAGGCCTTGATGTCATGCTGCAAAGAAACGAAAAACCAAAGAACATGCTTTATGCATAGAACTACTTTTGAAGAACAACAAGAACGAATTATTGCAAATACCAATGGTAATCAGCCGGAGGTGCAGCTAATACGCGCATGTACACCAAATGAGGGAATCGTTATTCTTTCTGAACAGGATAAAACCGAATTGCAGGAGATTTTCGCAAAAGACGAGTCGAAGAAAACATTTTTTGTTCCTTCATCAGGTTCTGGTTCACGTATGTTTCAGTTTTTATTTGATTTCATCTCTGAACCAAATGAAACGAATCGTGGATATGTTGAACGCTTCCTGAACCATATTGAAGACTTTGCGTTTTTCAATCAGTTTCCGGTAGAAATTCAAACGGAACTGAGAAATCGTTCCATGAGTATCGACCAATTTGTTGCTTATATTTTGAACAATAAAGGAATGGGGTTGGCGCATTTGCCAAAAGGATTAATTCCTTTTCATAAATACGGACCATTTATCCTTAATCCATTTCAGGAGCACGTATTGCAAGGAAGAAAAGTATGTAATGAGCATGCCGATTTCCATTTTACCGTAACGGAACGTTTTGAAAACGAAATAGAGAAGCATCTCGACTTCATGTACGGTATGACCGGTCATAAAAGTGAAATTAAATTCTCCGCTCAGGATTCTGAAACCGATGCCTTTGCTTTTAATACGGACGGAACTCCTGCAATGTGCGAAAATGGGGAACAATTGCGTCGACCAGCGGGACATGGTGCTTTACTTGAAAATCTTTCAGAATTAAATGCTGATTTGATCTTTGTAAAGAATATTGATAATGTGCAGCACTTCAATCATTCAGAAAAATCCATTGATACGCATCGCATTTTAGCTGGTTGTTTAATCAAGATTCAATCCGAGATTAAAGATTTACTTGCTGATTGGTCAGATGAAAAGTTCAATGATCTAAACGCACACTATCAGCTTTTTGATACTGAACACGTTTCCAAATTATCGAAAGCGGATAAAATAAAATTAATAATCGTGGATTTATTCTGTGCAGCCGGCA
>CAMLET010000376.1 GCA_946479125.1 uncultured Flavobacteriales bacterium | reverse complement strand
GTGATCTCGATCAAGCCCAGCGTGGAGATTTACTTTTCTTCGTCAGTTTTAAAGCGAGAAATCTCTCCAAAACTGGATTTCCAAACAAGGCGATTTTGTAGGTTAGATTACTGTGTTAAAAAAGTGTTTTATGTTAAATAAAGTACTAAAACTTTAGCGAAATAACAATTGGTTAAATCATTATTTTTATATTCGTCACGCTGTCAATAACTTAAAGTTATACTACATGAAGCTCACATTACTACTAACGCTTGTGTTGCTGTGTTCCATTGGTTCACTTAACGCCCAAACCGAAACCTATTACACTGCGCGTGTAACCGGATTAACGGACCAATCAAAAGAAACATCGTTAAACAACCAGTTTTCTGGCTTAAACGGAATCTCGCTTTTTCGTGCTGATTATCGTACAGAAACAGTTTATCTGATCTTTTCAACTGCTCAAATGACTGAAGAAGCAATTGTTCAGTTATTACAGCAACAAAATGTTGGTGTTCTATGCACTGTGGTACAGAACGATGCGACGAATATTCGTCAGAAACTGTTTAGCAAGTGTTTCAAAGAAGAGAATAGTACTGAACCTCAAATTCAGAAGCAATGAGAAAAGTGATCTTGTTTTTGGGTTTCATCAGTTTTGGAACCCAATTGTTTGCTCAAGCGGCATCCGCAGGTTGTGATAACACGGTTGGTGCTCAATTAACTCCTACAGCTTCCTGTACACCAATAGCATGGAATTCTAATAACAATACAGATTATTGGAATGATGCTTTCTTCTGGGGAAATTGTAATGAAGACGATTTTGATGATGCCTGGGGATGGTTTACAGCTTCGTCAACTACTACAACAATTACTTATGCGGCAACCACTGGTGACCCTATTCTCACTGTTTTTACCGGAGCTTGTTCACCAACATATTCAACAAACGTTGCCTGTTCTGATCTTACAGGTACTGCCGGTTCGGAAACAGTTACAATGTCAACTGTACCTGGAACGGTTTACCATATCCGAATCCAGAATTACAATAGTAATAACACGATGAATGGAACCATTTGTGTCGTTGGGACTACAGGTGGAGGAACAACAACTGCCTCTGATTGTTCTAGCGCAGTAAATGTTTGTACCGATTTAAGTTTTAGTATTGACCCGAATGGGTTTGGAGCTATAAACGAGATTCCGGCACCGGGATCAAATCCGGGAAATCCTTATTATGGACCTGCTTTTGGCGATCCTGCTAATCCATGGGGAACGAATAATCAAGGTTGTTTGCGTTCAGGTGAATACAATTCGACTTGGATGATCGTGAATATTGCAACAAGCGGAAACCTTCAGTTCACAATGGGTGCTGGTGGTGCACAAGCCGGATACTATGATTGGATCATGTATCCATATTCTGGTCCTGCAACTTGTGCGGCTGTAACAGGTAATACGCTTGCTCCAGTGAGATGTAACTGGAATGCGGTTTCAAGCGGAGGAACTGGAGTTGTATCGACTTTACCCGCTGGAGGTAATGCTGGAAATTACGAACCGCCGTTTGCCGTTACTGCGGGACAACGTTATCTGATCGTATTCTCAAATTATAGCAATTTGGCCACAACCGTACCCCTACAATTCCTGACAGGTGCGGGAGATGCAGGAGTTAGTTGTACACCTCTTGGTTTTGAGTTGAAGGATATGTTGATTCTTTGTGAAGAAGATTCAAAAATTGTTAGCTGGAAAGTCCCTGTAACAACTACAATTGAAAAAATGACTTTACAAAAGAGTAGAGATGGAGAAAATTGGGATAATCTGGCTGATTTCACTCAAGCACAACAAGATGAAGAAGGTTATATGAATTATTCATATTCCGATGATTTGGAAAACAATACTTTAGGTTATTATAGAATCAGACAGCAAATGGAAGATGGAACAATTGCATTCAGCAATATAGTTTCTGCCGATTGTGATAATAGTAATAATCCGTTTGAGGTTTATCCAAATCCTGCGAATAACTTACTGAATGTGGAATACAAAAGTATGACAGAAACAGCTTTGGAATTTTATACTTTAACAGGAGAACGCGTTTACAATGTTGCTCTTCCGAAAGCTGAGAAACGTACGAAAGGTCTTGTAAATACAGAAGAAGTTGTGAACGGTGTTTACATTCTTAAAATGAAATTGAACGATGAGGTATTCACTTCAAAAGTGGTGATCGCTCATTAATCTTCTTTCCCCAATAAATATCTGAAACTTACTGTTTTCGGATTAGATCTTACTAAGCGAAGAAACATATCTTGAGTACGCTCGAGTTGTTTTTCTTCGCTTTTTGGTTGTGAGATGTGATTCAAAATGTATCGCTGCATTCCTGGCTTCAATTCATCAAAGGCATGCTTGGCTTCCGGAACCTGTTCCCAGTAGATTTTACAAATTTCACTTACCGGAACTCCATATTGGGAATCATCTTTTTCTAAACTCACCTGAACACTATCGAAAAGTGTTTTACCGAGTTCCTTTAAGCGCTTTTGTTGAACCGTGATTAGTCCAGATCCTTCGCCCAAAGCTAAAATTCCACATTGCCAGCTGATTTGGTCGTCCAAAGTAATGATCAAACGTTGATTGAAATCTCCCTTTTCTTTTCTACCTGGAAGCTGCTCCAAAATATGCGGCGGAACTTCAACGTACCAATATTTCAGTGCGTCGAGTGCCTGTACAGATGTTTCGTATTTGACCATAAAAAAAACTTGCCGAAAGTTACAGCAAGTTTTTCAATTGGGCGGGTTTGTTGTTATTCCATCCAAAAAGTTTGTTTCAGAAGGCTACTTTTCTACGGTATATCCTTTTTTAACGGCTACTGAATTCATGGATTCAATGATACTTGATCCTAAATCTTTTTGACCTGTTTCTGTTGCACGTTTTACTTTCTCAGCTGCAATGTACTCTTCTCTTTTCTTTGCAAGTTCGTTGATCTCTTGTTTGTATTTTTCTCGTTGAGCCTGCATTTGTTTGATTTGTGCTTCTTTCTCTTCTGGTGTTTTATTCCGCATTTCCAATGGCAGTTGATCGTCCTTCAACTTCAGTACAATTGTTGAATCCTGAGCGTAAGCATCTACCAAATCTTCTTCAGCATTCTCATAGTTTTTTCCAGCTTTACTAACGGCACGTTCTGCCAAAACTTCAGCTCCTTTTGAATTTGCTTTAGCATCTTCAGTTGCAATTTTTGCTGCAAATTTTTCGTTTGAAGTATTGTAAGAGTAAAACGTTGTGTTCAACGTTGTGTTTGTTGCATTGATCTGGGCATCGTATGGAGTAGCAATCATAGCCACTTCATTGTTTGCATTAATATTGAAATAATTTCCCTGAGTAATTAAAGATGCATCGTACCAAAACTCCTGAACTCCTTGTTCGTAAGGACCACAATAAATAGTGTTGACAATGATGTTTTTAGAAGCTGCCGTTTTAAGAACATCTATATAGTTGTCATTTCCCTGATTGAAGGGCTCATTTCCTGCTATGTAGATTATTTTCACGTCGTTTGGATTTTCAGACCAAGCCAATTCGTTAATTCCATGCTTGATAACACTTCCGCAATATTCGTCACCACCGTTAGTTGACAGCGCGAAAAGTAAACTTGAAATAGAATCCAGATTACTGATCAAATTCGTTTGTAAGCGCACGAAATCTGTATTGGTGATAGTTGTGTTTCCGTAGTCGTACAATGCGATTTCCAATTTCGGGGCAACACCGTTGTTGCGGAGTTTTCCTGCAGCATTCACAATTTGCCAGATAACCACTTTTGCTTGTTCAATCAAACCATCCATACTTCCCGACGTATCGAAAAGAATGGCAAGTTGAACCTTATTGTTTGA
>CAMLET010000375.1 GCA_946479125.1 uncultured Flavobacteriales bacterium | reverse complement strand
CGCTTCTCTTACGTTCACCAAGTGAATTTAGGATGGATTCGTATGTTAAGTGAAATAGATGACCTTCCTCAGGAAATCAAATTGGTGATTTCTAAACTTATCAATAACGGACATATCAATGTTGCGGAAATACTGGACAAAGACCCAGAATCTGAATTAGACGATTTACTGCCGGAAATGTACTGGGAACAACTGGAACGAGATAACTTTCAGTTGTGGCTCGACATTTTTATGCAATACAATCAAGGATTAAAAGACGATATTGAATGGCTCACTCCCCGACTTTTTAAAGCTTTACATGAAAACGCACAATTTCTTGGTCAAGTGAAGTTATTAGCAAAAAGCAACGATATAGCCGAATTTAATGATCAGTTTGTTACAGTAGAGTAACTCAATATAATTGCAATAAAATCAACATTTTAAACATTGTGACAAGAAGTATTACTTCACTGAATATGTTGATGAATACCGGCGATCAGAAAACGTTTTTGCAACCATCAATTTGTAGGTTTCATCCAGAACACATTCTTTACCTTCTACTAAATCACCATTTTCAAATCGACCTACCACAAACTTAGAATGTTCCACATCAACGATGTAGTATCCATTCTGCTGTGTAAACTTCTTGATACTTGGTGTAACAACGTTAGCTTCTTGTGAAACCTGGAAATCAGCAGGAATGTCGAAATAATCCATTCCTTCCAAAGCAGTGTTATCAGTTGCCGTAATTGAAAGAATCTCATTTCCCAAACTGTCGTATTCCATTAATTCAATCAGCTTCCCGGATTCATCGAAACGTTTGTAATTCGCTTTGGTCTTACACTTTCCTGCATAAGGCAAATACGAAACCTGTCCGTTGTCGAAATACTTGAAGCTAAAGATAGAAACACGAGTAGATTGATTTCCTGAAGCATTAAACTCGTAAATGATTAATGAAAGCGGAAGCGTTCCCGTTTTGTTGTAACGAATCCAAGGTCCAATCTTCTGATTGTTTTGGTACGTTCCTGTTTCAGCTATAGATCCTGATTCAATTCCGAATTCAGGGACATCAGCTCCAAGCAACATCCATTTGCCTTGTCGCATTCCATTTGTGTCTGTCACATTTAACGTGTCTTTTTGCGCAAACACGAATGACGTAACGAAAACACTAAGTAGCAGAAATGTCTTCATTTTTAAATTGTTGGTCGGCTAATTTACACACAATCAGTACATAACAAAATTATCAACAACTTTTTCAGTATGCTTGCATAAGAAATCAATAAAGAAATAATGGACAGAAATCGCTGAAAAGATTGGTAAATCCTTATAATTTACTACTTTTGTGGCGGGATAAGTCTCTTACGACCAGCTCCCTCTTAATCCTCCAGGACGGGAACGTAGCAAAGGTATGAGGTTGTAGCGGTGCGATAAGAGTAGCTTATCCCTCTTTTTTTGTCCACTAATTCCTGTTAAGGTATTTTAAACACATAGAAACATAGCTTTTCACATAGAAAACATAGTTTTTAATTATTCATCAGCTAGTTTATTATAAATCTCATTAACGAAAGTCATCTGACCCTCGTGAAAAATATTTCTACAATTAAAATTGATCAAAATGCCTTTAGGAGCTTTTAATAATCTCATGTAAGTAAGAATCTGAGACTCAAAAATTGGAACTATTTCTTGAACTGATTTTAATTCAACAGGAATCAATCCTTCAATAAATAAGTCGCACCTAAGCATAGTTTCCAGTTGATGTCCTTCAAAGATTATGGGGACTAGCATTTCCGTTTCAAATTTCAAACCTCTTATTTCAAGAGCAATTTTCATACATTGATGATAGATGCTTTCGAGTAGTCCAGGACCTAGTTGTTTGTGAACATCAATAGCGGCTCCGATAATTTCATAAGATAGTCTGTCAATTTCTGCTTTGGTTGATCTAATCATAGATAGCGTTTCTTATTTAAGTTAACAAAAAAACTCACCTGTAACAAGCGAGTTTCAAATTGTTTTTCCTAAAAAACTCTGTGACTATGTCCAAACTATCTTTTCTATGTGTTTAAACCACAGAAACACATCAGTCGTCTAAAGACTTACGTAACTCCTGACGCAACTGACGATTATACGTCTCCATTAAATACTTGAAGTAATTTGGAGTACTCTTCGCGATACATTTCGTGTACATCTTTAAACGATGCTCAATATGTTCTTGCAGCGCTTCCTGAATTTTAAGTGCTTCATCGAAATCCTTTGTTTTCAAAAGAATTCCTTCACAGTGATTCGCCAATGAATAATCAACTGCAGCTTTTCCTTTTTCGCCTTTGTCAATACAATCGTAATAACAATCACGCATAGAGAACGACTCTAAGAAAGCGGTGTCAACCAATTGTTCCATGTGGCGCGGGAACTCAAACTCAACTTCAAATTCCAGATCATCACCTTCACTCAAACGCGATTCTAAGAAACGATCCGGGAAACGGAAAGCATCCTGCCAATTGATGTAATCTTGCCAAATTCCAAAACGACGAACATTGTTTCCAAGATCGATCAGTTTAAACTGATTCTTATTTGGCAATTTACGAGAACCACGACCAATCATCTGATGATATAAGGTCAATGATCTTGTAGCTCTATTTAGAATGATCGTTTCAACAGTCGGCTCATCGAAACCTGTTGTCAAAATTCCAACTGAAGTTAGGATTGCATCCTTCGTTTCTTTAAACCACGAAAGCACGTCTTTTCTGTCTTTATCACTGAATGTTGAATCCAGGTGACGAATCTTAAATCCGCGTTTCTTGAACGTTTCTTCTACTCTTAGCGAAGTTTCAATTCCTGAGTTGAAGATCAATGTCTTCTGTCCCATCGCCACTTCCTCGTAAGCAAACAATAATTTCTCCTGCATGAAGAAATTACCGTAAACCACTTCAGAAGAAGAAACGGTGAAATCGCCATTCGTTCCAATCTTTAATCCATGAAGATTAACATCGTAAGTAAACGTTTCGGCATCAGCTAAATAACCGCCCTGAATTAGAGAGGAAATACTTTCTCCAACAATCAGTTTATTGTAATGGTCGTTTAACGGCAATGATTTATTTGAACTCAACGGAGTTGCTGTAACTCCAAGGATATTTGCTCCTGAATAATATTGGAAGATCTTACGGAAACTGTTGTAATGCGCCTCATCCACAATTACCAATCCAACACCGTCAACAAAATTTTCGTTCTCTTGTAAACGATTGTTCAATGTTTCAACCATGGCAATGTAACACCAGTGATGATCTTCGTTCTCCAGATTTTTTACATCTGAACTGATGACTTTATTACCGATGCCAATAGCATTTAATTGTTTGGATGTTTGAACGGAAAGCTCAATTCTATGCGTAAGAATCAACACTTTCTTATTCCATTTTTCAATAAATTTCTTTGCTACTTCACTGAAAATAACCGTCTTTCCTCCACCTGTTGGCAATTGGAAAAGGAGGTTAAAGTCAAAGCCGTTTTTATCGAGCTCATCAATGATCGTATTTACAGTTTTTTCCTGGAAAGGGTAAAGTTTTTTCGCTTCGAATAGTTCTGTATCAATCATGGATTTGTCGCTCTTGGTTGCATTTTTCAGGCTACAAAAATACTGTTCTTTTAAGGATTAATCAACACCTTGACGAATAATAAATGAATGTTTATTGATTATTCACATTTAGAGCAACTTGACTAGTCAGAAACACGAATAATTCAAAGTGATCATTATTGATAAATGATTATCAAAATGGTAATGGAGCTTGAATAGTCTAAAAACAGCAACATGGCCTTTGTTTTTTTTAACTTTTCTAACCATTCGATTAGAAAACCAGACTAATTAATGA
>CAMLET010000374.1 GCA_946479125.1 uncultured Flavobacteriales bacterium | reverse complement strand
CCAATTCCAATCCCGGAACTCCTGAATCTGTTGCGTCAGAACCAGCTACTCTTGGCCCAACTCCCGATAAAAACAGCAAATTTCCTACTTTACGAGCGTGAGGATACAATCCTACCGGTTTCGGTGCTTTACTCGTAGAGATACGTGATTCTTCAGACATCTGATTTATTTTGACGCAAAGATAAGTTTTTGGCGGGAATTACATGAGGGACCAAGAATTAAATAGACGTATCATTTGCCTTGGGTGGACAAAGATAAAATCGCAGTTACTGTCTCAATTTATGCAGGCCGACTGGTAAGCGCCCAATAAATCTGTGCATCTGTGGGAAATTAGTAGTTTCGTGAGGCGCATTTTTTGTTTCAGTCGTATATCAATCACAAATTTTTGGCTACTTTGGGATATCAAATCGGAAACGACTATAACACTCAAAAAAAACTATCTTTGAACCCGGAATCATGAAGAAATCAATGTTGAATATTGCAGTTATTGGAGGCGGAAGCTGGGCAACCGCTTTGGTTAAAATACTGTGTAACAATAGAGATAAGGTTTATTGGTTCATGCGGAATGAGGAAGCGGTTCAGCATTTGTTGACTTATCGTCACAATCCTCATTACCTGCAATCTGTTGAATTTGATTTGAATAAAATTGAAGTTTCGAGCAATCTTTCTGATATTATTTCGAAAGCAGATGTTTTGATAATTGCCACTCCTTCGGCGTTTTTGGTTAAGTTATTCGAGAATACCAATCCAGAACAGTTCAAAGGAAAAGTGGTTTATTCTGCCGTAAAGGGAATTGTTCCTGAATACAATGCTATTCCAGCGCGATTCTTTCACAAAACCTTTGGAACTCCTTATTCTGATATCGGAATTATTTCGGGACCTTGTCATGCGGAGGAAGTTGCGCTAGAACGACTTTCTTATTTGACAATCGCTTCTCAGAATGAAGGCCAGGCCAAAGAAATGGCAGATGTTCTTGCTTGCAGATATATTAAGACGACCATTTCTGATGATCTTTTTGGAACAGAATTATCAGCTGTTTTGAAGAACGTTTATGCTTTAGCAGCAGGAATTTGTGCCGGATTAGGTTATGGAGATAACTTCCAGTCGGTTTTGATTTCAAATGCCATTCAGGAAATAGAAAACTTCATTGATGAGGTGAGTCCAATTCACCGCGATGTGAAATCCAGCGCATATTTAGGCGACTTATTGGTGACGGCTTATTCCAAGTTTTCTCGCAACAGAACTTTCGGACAAATGATCGGTAAAGGTTACTCTGTTAAAACCGCACAACTGGAAATGGAAATGATCGCCGAAGGTTATTACGCTACCAAATGTGCAGTTGAGATCAATAAGAAATTCAACGTTGAAATGCCCATTCTTCAGGCGGTTTACAACATTCTTTACGAGAAGATCTCACCGACTATCGAAATGAAGATCCTAAGCGATAGACTTACCTAGGATATAATTCACAACTCAAAGGAACTTCGAATTTTTAAAACGCTAAGAAGGAAGAGCGCAAAGGCTTAAATACTTTGCGTCCTCATTTTCTTTGCGGTTATTTTTATCTTGTTACGTTTTATATTACATTTCTTCTGCGTTCATCAGCGCTCTTCCGCGGGAAACATTTGCTAAATCTATTTAGTTGAAAAAAAGCTGGTTAAGCTCTTTTTAGTTCCTTACATTTGGTTCTCATACTCTACTACGATGAAACAAATTCTGCTTGTTATTACCCTTTTTCTGTCAACAATTTCTATTGCCCAAGAAGCTGATTTCCTCCAATATTGTAATAATGCTTATGCTCAATTTCCAGAGATTCCTAAAGGAGTTTTAGAAGCTACCAGTTTCGCCCAAACACGTTTCGCTTATTTGGATGGGAACCAACAGGAATCTTGTTCTGGTTTACCACTTTCGTATGGTTATTTCGGAATGGTGAAAGATGGAAAGGGATATTTCAAGAACAATTTTAAAACGGTCAGTAAGTTGTCGAAAATTCCAGCCAGTGAAATGTCCACTGACCGTTCAAAGGAAGTTTTGGCTTATGCATCAGCATTCAATCAGCACTATCAATCTTTCAAAAGTCAGGGAGTTGAAAAAGCACTTTACTTAACGTTTGATGCGCTTTCTTATTTGTCTGATTCTGGTGCTGTAAATCGTTTTGCAAGAGATGCTGAGATTTATGAGCTGTTCAAGTTTCTCAATACTTCATCAAATTCTGCGGAATTTAGCTTCCCAACTTATCAGTTGGATCTGGTAAAAGCGTTCGGAACGAATGTAGCTTTACTAAGTTCAACTAAAGTGATTTTCGAGCCAACAGGAATTGCTTCATCTACCGGTGAAAAATATAAGCCTGTTTCAACTAACCAAAAGTCGGTGGAATATGCACCTGCAATCTGGAATCCTGCACCTACTTGTAATTATAGCTCACGAAATGGAACCGCTATTTCTGCTATAACGATTCATACGATTCAAGGGACTTATGCCGGGGCAATTTCCTGGTCGCAAAACTGTAGTTCGAGTGTTTCTTACCATTATGTGGTTCGTTCTTCCGATGGACAAGTTACACAGATGGTGAATGAGGCAAATAAAGCTTGGCACGTGGGTTCTGAAAATCCATACACCATTGGCTACGAACACGAAGGATACATTGATAACGCAAGTTGGTATACTACAGCAATGTACAATGCTTCAGCTGGAATCACTCGTGACATTTGTCAAAGTGGTTATGGAATAAGTCCGTTGCGTTGTTTTTCCGGACCAGCAACTTCAGGTTCTCAAGTGCTTGGAGGCTGTACCAAGATTAAAGGTCATCAGCATTATCCAAATCAAACGCATACCGATCCGGGAATCAACTGGAATTGGGCTTTGTATTACACTTTGGTGAATAACAATCCGACTCAAACAACGGTGACTTCTGCAACAGGAAGTTTCACAGATACGGGTGGAGCAGCAGCAAATTATGCTAATGATGAGCGCTATTTTACATTAATTCAGCCAGCTGGAGCAACAAGCGTCACGCTAAATTTTACTGCTTTCAATACAGAAGCCAATTGGGATTATTTGTACATCTATGACGGTGCTACGAATTCAGCTCCGTTGATTGGAACATACACCGGAACCAATTCACCGGGAACAATTGTTTCTTCCGGAGGGTCACTTTTAATCGAATTCCGAAGTGATTGCGCCACGGTGGCTGCTGGTTGGCAAGCTAACTGGACAAGTGTTGTCCCAACAGTTACTCCGCCAGATGCTACTCCGCCAACTACTGCAGTAAGCAATCCGCCGCAATGGGTAACACAGAGTTTTGCAACAACATTTACTGATCAAGACAATGCAGGTGGAAGTGGTTTGGAAAAAAGCTATTATCAGGTAATTGATTACGACGGAACTGACTGGCGCGCTAATGATGAATTGGGATTCTTTAGTGACAATTTTGATCAGGCAGCCTTGCATACAGATTGGACAACAAGTACCGGAACCTGGGCGTTGAACACTGGAGTTCTTGGTCAAACAGATGAAGCAAATACAAACACAAATGTTTATGCTTCATTGACTCAGAATTTGAGTAATCGCTATTTATATCATTGGTCAGGAGCAATATCCGGAGCAGGAACTAACCGCAGAGCCGGATTCCATTATTTCTGTTCTGATGCATCACTGCCAAATCGTGGAAATTCTTATTTCGTCTTTTTCAGATTGGATAATGCCAAAGTGCAGTTGTATAAAGTAACGAATGATGTATTCTCACTCGTTGATGAAGTCAGCTATACGTTTACTGCAGGAACATGGTATGATTTCAAAGTGGTTTACGACCGGATTTCAGGGAAACATCAAGTTTACATCGATAATGGATTGGTT
>CAMLET010000373.1 GCA_946479125.1 uncultured Flavobacteriales bacterium | reverse complement strand
CTCACCAACTTTACCTAATTGGTACAAAGCAGCTCCAACGTTGTTAGCAGCACGCCAGTCAGAAGGATCTTTTTTCTCAGCCTCACGGTACAAACGCAATTTCTCATTAACGTCAGTTGTCAAAGAAGCAGTGAATAACAATTCTTCCAAAGTCAATTTTTGTGGATCTGACATAGAGATTGATTTCAATTCTTCGTCAGAGTATCCTGTCAAATCGTAAACAACATTTACTTCAGCACGACGCAACAATGGGAAAATTTCTTTATCCAACTCTGTAAACGACTTACCTAGGTTACGCATTTCCTTCTCACGAGTGTCAGGATCTGGGTACATTTGAAGTACACGTAAGATCAATTCTTTATCAGCTTGTTTGATTTTAGTGTTTTTCTCCAATTCAACTTTGAATCCGTCGAAATCCTCACCTTTACCAGCCAAGTTGTAAATCTCAGTTTGACCTTTGTCATTCTTAGATTTTTTAGCCAACTCCATAGTTGCAGTTTTAGCTGAACCTGAACGATCAGAAGATAACGTTCCGTTCTTAGCTACCTCACCTTCCGGAGATGCAAAACCTGTAATGTTAATTGACTTGATATTGATTTTCGGGTTAGATTGAGCAGCTGTCAACCAAGTTCCTAAATCAACGATGTCTTTGTCTTTCCACTCAGTTTTACGAACATCAAACTTAGCTTGCTCGTAGTTGAACTGTGCTTTTGTTCCTTGTTCAGTAACACGTTGGAAGTTATCCTTAGCGTACATTACACGGAAATCTTTATTCACTAAAAGTGGAGTAATGATTGTTCCTTTACAGATAACTGAATCCTGGAACTTATCTTTCTTCTCTTTTCCTCCTTTGTAAACCTTACCAGTAACTTTAAGATTTGTGTATTCAAACTCAGGTTTGTAAGCTACAACATCGCTGTATTTTACCGTTCCTCCAGATTTGTACTGAATAACATTTCCGTTACCTGTAGCTTTTTCTCCTTGAATCGTTAACGTTTTCAAGGCAGTATTACCCAACATTGGAGTAATTTCTGCAGATGCCTTCTTCTTAATTCCTTTTGCAGGTAGCTTAACCTCTACATTCACACGTACGCTGTCAGCGTGCATTTCAAGCGGACATGGTGTAACTGTATAAGATACATCCTTCAATAAATCACAGCTTGAAAAAACTGATCCAGCAGCCACAACTAAAGCTAAACCTTTGATACTTTGCTTTTTCATATTCAATTGTTAGTTTCTATTCGATTAAAATAAAATTCCGTGCAATAATAATCATTTTTTTCTTTGACCGCCTATCCTTCGAATTTTCTTTGAAAAATCAATGTTTGTAACTACCAAATTAATTTGACTGTCGTCCTTACATATTTCAAGTAGTTCATTCACCGAAATTTTTCGCAACGGATGGATAAACAAGGGATTCAACTCATTTAAAGGTAATAATACGAATTTTCGATCACACATTTTTTCATGTGGTATCTGAAGATTCGCCATGTTTATAACTTTTTCATCGACAAACAAGATGTCTATATCGATAATTCTCGATTCATAGCCTTCCAATGTTTTTGGCTTTCTGCCAATTTCCAGCTCAATGGTTTGGGTTAATTCCAATAAATCGATCGCTTCTCTATCAAATTCACATGCGATTACCATGTTGTAAAAGGAAGTTTCTGATTCAAATCCCCAAGGCTCAGTTTCATAAACAGAAGAAACAACTCGTAAGCGAATTCCTTTTTGTTCGCAAAGAAGAACGGCATTCAACAAGTTCTGAAGCCGATCACCAATATTTGTCCCAAGCGATAAATAAATCATTTCAGCACAAAGCTAATCAATGTGTATACAAAAAATCAACTCACAATAATTGTGAATATGTTTTCGGATAGATTTCAAAACTGCAACTCATTTATATATTTGTTGAAACTCAAAATTAGAAGTATGTCTAACTCTACTAAAATTTCATTTTGGAGAATTTTCTGGCCATCTGTTGTTGCAGGTTTGGTGTTATCTATTTTCGGATGGATATTTTGGATAGTTGTATTATCAGCAGCAATGTCTGACGAACCTGAAGTAAAGGATTCAACGGTTTTACACCTGGAGCTAAGTGGTCAAATAGCAGAAAGAAGCGATAGTAAATTCAATCCAAGTGCAATTGGTGTAGATTCGAAATTGGGATTGGCCGATATTCTTACAGGAATTAAAAAGGCTGCAGAAGATGACGATGTATCGGGAATCTATCTTGATTTAGGAAATCTTTCTTGCGGATATTCAAGTGCCAGAGAGATTCGAAATGCGTTGATCGAGTTTCAAAAGGGAGAAAAATTCTGTATTGCTTACCTGCATGGTGAAGTGATCACTCAAAAACAATATTACATTGCTTCGGCCGCTGAAAAATGTTACGGATTCAAAAATTCGAATATGGAATTGGTGGGACTTGGAGCTGAACTAACTTTTTACAAAAAGTTGTTCGACAAATTCGGTCTTGAAATGCAAGTAGTAAGAGGATCTAACAATGACTTCAAAAGTGCTGTTGAGCCATACTTCAGAGAAAACATGAGTGATTCAAGCAGACTTCAGATCAACAGATATATGCAATCTATCTGGAGTACTGTTTCAACAGATATTTCCAAAAGCCGAAAACTAAAAGGCAATAAACTGAATACAATTGTAGAAAACGTTGCAGTTCGTGACGTAGAAGATGCAGTTGAACAAAAACTGATCGACAAAGCCATTTACGAAGATGAAATGGAAGCTATTTTGGTGAAACAATCTGGAATTGAATCTATTCAGGATCTGGAAATGTTTGAAGACTACGCGAAATCTAACTTTAAAACGGAGCAGTTAATTATTCAGCAGGCTAATAACGCGAATGTTGCAGTAGTTGTAGCAGAAGGTGCTATCATGGTTGGCGGAAATGAAGTTTCTTCGCGCAAAATTTGCCGCTATTTTAGAGAAATTCGTCAGAACGATAAGATCAAAGTAGTTGTTTTCAGAGTAAATAGTCCAGGTGGAAGCGCCTTGGCGTCTGAGGAAATTTGGAGAGAAGTAATGCTGACTAAAAAGAAGAAAAAAGTAATCATTTCCATGGGTGACGTTGCTGCATCCGGAGGATATTACATTTCAACTCCAGGTAACAGAATTTTTGCTGAACCAAGCACAATTACAGGTTCAATCGGTGTTTTCGGAACCATTCCATATACAGGTGCTGCTTTGGAAAACAATCTGGGCTTAACATTCGATCGCGTTCAAACGCATTCCCATTCGGTTTTAAGTTTAAATCGCAGACTTACACCGGAAGAACTAATGTTGGTTCAAAACGAAGTAGATGATATTTACCTTCAGTTTAAACAACGTGTAGCTGACGGAAGAAAATTGACTTTAAAAGAAGTTGAGCGTTTGGCTCGCGGAAGAGTTTGGACTGGTCAGGATGCCTTGAAATATGGATTAGTAGACGAATTAGGTGGATTTGAAGATGCGCTGGCGTATGCTATTAAAGAAGCAAAAATAAAGAATCCGGTAATCTTATATTACCCTAAAGAAAAAGAATCTGCCTTGGATACGTTCTTAGAAGAATTCAACAAAAACGAGGATATTCAGGGAAGCATTAAGCAAAGTAAACTTCAGATCTTAAAAGACGATTGGTTTGAGCGAATTCAGTTATTGGAACAATTCAACGGAATTCAAATGCGCTTGCCATACCAGGTGGAAATTTATTAACCTCAATTCAGGTTATTAAGACTTTGGTTAATTTTGCAGCATGATACAACGCAACGCCCAGCTTAAAGGCTATAATACATTTGGGATTTCAGCTATTGCCTCTGGTTTTGGGACCTTCACTTCGGTTAGATCGGAAGAGCGTCGTGT